>NZ_JAFCLY010000050.1:0-64829 GCF_018130185.1 Bradyrhizobium sp. AUGA SZCCT0182
GGTCCGAGATCGGCCGCGAACCCGGCAGAGAGACTGCCCAATGAAATGGCAGCGGCTGCGAGCGTCGTCCGCGATAGATGATTCATGATGTCGCCCCCGAGCAATTCTGCGGATGAGTCCTGATCCTGAATCGTCAGGTCCGGGGTTCATCAGGTCCTGTTTCATTCTTAGCGAGGCGCCCAAAATCGGTTTGTCCTCGTTGGCGCTCGATTTGCACGGCGTGGCATTAGCCGGCGATTGCCGGCGAGCGTTGCAATCGCGCCACGCTTTCTGTGCTTGGCCAATAGAAAAGGCCCGCGGAATGCGGGCCTTTTGTTTGTCCGGTCTGTTCGGGAAATACTACGACCTGAGGCTTCTTCGCGATGCGCGGATCAGTATCGGGCACTGACTGCGACCGGCGCCGGGCTGAAGTGATAGTTCACGCCGAACTTGATGAGGTGAAGGTCCTGCGGCATCTTTGAGAACTGGGCGGTAAAAGCGGCCGATCCTACAATGGGCGGGGCGTTCACGCTCTGGGTGCCGATCGCTGTAAAGTTCTGCGCAAGCATCTTGATGTAGTCATACTCGAATTTGGCCGACCAATTGCCGCCGAGGGCGTACTCAATGCCGGCACCCGCCACGAGTCCGGTGTGCAGGGCTTTGGCTTCCAGGTTGAATACCGAACTGAAACCTGGAACGATCGTGCTTTGAGTAAGCGTGTGCCTCTCGTCAGCGAGCGCGACGCCGGCCTTGCCATAGACCAGCAGGCGGTCGGCGGCCACAAAACCGGCGCGCGCTGCCGCGATCGCAAGCCAATTGACCTTTGTCTCGAGGCCGGTCTGCGTTACTCCCACGCCAAAATCAAAAACCGTTGTCTGATTGCCTTTGATGCCGGTCCACATCCATTCGCCTTCGACGCCGAAGACGAATGAGCCTGCCTGCGCATTGACCCCGACGGTTCCGCCGGCAAGCCATCCGTTCACATCATACTTTCCGGTTTGGGGATTCGCCGGATCGAACAGGTCGGGCCATGCCTTGTGGCCGAAGCCGTATCCGCCCTGAACGCCGACATAGGCGCCCGACCAGTTGTATCCTGGCGCGGCCCTGACCGGTGCAAACGTCGGATCGGTCTGAATTCCGCCAAAACGATAATTCGCGCCGATCTTGACGAGATGGAGCGCCTGCTCGATTGGCACGTTGGTCGGATCAAGGGGAGCTGCGACGCCATTGAAGTTCGCCGTTCCGGTAAATCCCACCGTTCTGTTGCCCAGGTGGACGTAGTCGTACTCGGCCTTGACTGACCAGTTGTTTCCTAACGCATACTCCGTTCCGAAGCCGACCGTAGGAGCCCATCGACGCTCGCTGCTGCTGCCCGAGATGACGGCGGTAAACGGAGGTGCTGGCGGGAAGGTAGATGTGTTATTGCTGAAAGTATGCCTTTCCTGCGCGACGGCGAGGCCGCCCTTGGCATAGACGAACCAACGGTCGGCGGCCAAACCGGCACGCCCCGTCAACGTTACAAGGCCATCGATCTTCGACCGGCCGGTGAAGTCCACCTGGAAGGCCGCGGCCGGTCCGCCGTCGGAAAGTGTCTGCGAGCCACCAATGTCGGCCCACGATCCATCAAGTTCCAGGCCGAACACCAGGCTGCCGATTTGCTTGTTGATTCCGATCTGGCCGCCGGCGAGGAAACCCTTCGCAGTGAAATTGTTCCCTAACGCTTGGGTCCAATCCTTCATGCCTCCACCGTAGCCGGCATGCAGACCGACATAGACACCGCTCCAGTCGTAAAAGGCCGGCGCAATCGGCGCCGCCGGGCGCGGTCCGAGATCGGCCGCGAACCCGGCAGAGAGACTGCCCAATGAAATGGCAGCGGCTGCGAGCGTCGTCCGCGATAGATGCTTCATAATGTCGTCCCCGAACAATTCTGCGGATGAGTCCTGATCCCTGAATCGTCAGGCCCGGATTCATCAGGTCGCGTTTCAGAAAGTCTCGGTGCATTCTTAACAAGCCGCGCAAAATGGGATTGTCCTGACGGGCTCCTGATTTGCACCGCGTGGCATCGCCTCCTGATTGCTGGCGAGCGTTGCAATCGCGCCACGGGTTGCGAAACTGGCTGGCACAATTGGTTTAACTGGCACTGTCTGGATCGTGCCGATGCAGCTATTTTGACTTGATCGGGATCTGCTCGAAGCGAAGCGAATTTTGAAGGCATCGCAGGCGATGGACGTTGATGAGTTGGGCGGAAAGGCCGTTGGCGGCAGGATCCAGAAAGTTGTTTTTGCGTCGGAGCAACTTCCGTCCCATCTGAACGATCAGGAAAAATTCTCGCTTTGGCTGGATCAGTGGAATGCGCTTTACGGTTCGGTCGATCTCCAGCGTGCGGAAGACCGCCCGTTCACGGTGAACCTTGAATTCGTGCCGATCGGCGCGGTCGGTATCGGTCGGCTCGACGGCAGCATCGATCGGATGAGGCGCAGCCAGCGCGACGTCGCTTCCGATGGTGCGGACAATTTTTGCGTCGCGCTTTATAACGGTCGCTCCGATATAATCAGCATCCAGAACGGGCAGGAGGCGACGATCAACCGCGACGCAGCGGTGCTTCTGACTGCCGAACCCGGCGAGATGCTCGTAGGTCCGGAAAATGGCTGGTATGCGATCAATATTTCGCGCGCCCGGCTTCTTGCATTGGTCCCAAACGCTGACGACCTCATAGGCAAGCCGCTCGATGCGTCCTCACCGGCATTGCGTCATCTCGGCCGGTACGTCGAGTTTCTCATGGGCCTGAAGCAGGAAAGCGATCCGGCGCTCGACCGGCGCATCGAGACGATGCTTGTCGATCTCATCGCACTTGCGCTCGGCGCGCGTGGCGATCCGTCGGAGATTGCCGTGACCCGCGGCCTGCGCGCAGCACGATTGCACGACGTTCTTGCGGCCATTAAATCGGGCTTTCACGATCCGGAATTCTCGTCGCAGAGCGTTGCGCAGCGTTTGGGCCTGTCGCGTCGTTACGTGAACGATCTGCTGGCGGAAAGCGGATCGAGCTTCGCCGAGCGCGTGCTTGAGATGCGGCTGCATGAGGCCAGGGTGATGCTGATGGATGCAGCCCACGATCGATTGAAGGTGAGCGAAATTGCATGGACCTGCGGGTTCAACGAGGTCCCTTACTTCAATCGCCGCTTTCGCCGCCGTTTTGGTATGACGCCGACGGATCTACGCGAAGCGTCGCGGCGCGCAAAATAAGGGGTGGCGATCCACGGTTCCGCGAACTTCAATCGCGCGCGGCCGGGCGTGCGGTACCCGGCCGGCGTCAGCATCGCCGCTGGATTGGAAAGCCTGGAACTTCGGCCGGGAAGGTAACCTTGGTCTGGATTCACGGCAGCCAATCTTGGTGACGGTGGCTGACCTTAAAAAGAATAAACGTTCTTTTTGAGGAGAGCCAGATGCGCAGTCAAGAAGTCAGTCGGACCGCGGAATTCATGGCGGTGTTTCGTGCCTCCGAACATGCCAAGGCGCCGAACTCGCGCGCCTTTGCCGATCCGCTCGCGGCCGCTCTGTTACCGAGTGAACTGCGACTGGCGGCAAAACTTTTCGGTTTGCGCCCGGCGGCGGCACTGTTGAACAACTATATCGACCGCCGCTGGCCTGGCGCGCGAACCTCCGGCATCGCCCGCACCAAATTGATTGACGACTGGATTGTGCAGGCGGCAGCCGAGATCGACCAGGTGGTGCTGCTCGGCGCTGGTTTCGACACCCGCGCCTGGCGTCTGGACGCGCTCGCGACCGCCCGGATATTCGAAGTGGACCATCCCAATACCGCCAGAGTGAAGCAGGCGCGGCTGCGCTCGGCGCAAGCCGATTTGCGAAAGGTGACGTTCGTCAAGGTCGATTTCGAAGTCGACGACTACGATAAATTGCTTCGCGCCGCGGGCTTCGACGCATCGCGTCCCGCGATCGGGGTGTGGGAAGGCGTGAGCCAATATCTCACCGGCGAAGCGGTATGCGGTGTGATGCGTTGGGCGGGCCGCCTTGCGCCGGGAAGCCGCTTCATCTTCACCTATGTCCACGAGGGGGTGTTGAACGGTTCGGTCGCTTTCGCGGGTGCCGAAAAGGCCATCGCCAAAGTGGACGGAACCGGCGAGCCGTGGCGGTTCGGGCTGCTGCCCGAACAACTGGCCGCGTTCCTGCGCGAACGTGGACTTGCGCTAATGAGCGATCTCGGGGCCGACGAATATCGCGCGAAAGTGATGGGTGCGCAGAGCCGTCAAATGCCGGGCTACAGTTTCTATCACACGGTGCTGGCGGAAGTGCCACGTGCCTAGGATCAGCGCGGCACGGGCCAGTGCCCAGCGTGAACGCATTCTCGATGCCGCGCTGACCTGTTTTGCGCGCGAAGGTTTTCACGCCGCGACGATGCAGGACATCGTCGCCGAATCCGGTCTCAGTCCGGGGGCTATCTACGGATACTTCAAAGGCAAGACCGAAGTGGTGATGGCGATCGCCTCCGAACGGCACGCGATGGAGCGGCTGCGCATGCAGCATGCGCTGACCGCGGCCGATCTCGATACCAGTCTGGTGCGCCTGGTCGAAGGTTTTGTGCTGGGTTTGCGCGATCCCCAGGAAAAAAGATGGCGCAAGCTCGCGGTGCAGCTATGGGCGGAGAGCCTGTCCAACCCGCGATTAAAGCGCGAGGCCCTGGCAGGCGTCAGCCAGGCGGTCGAGATATTGTCGCCGATGATCCGCAAGGCGCAGCGCGAGGGACGGTGGCCACGGAACCTCGACCCGGAATCGGCCGCGCGTGTCATGATCGCCGTTCTGCAGGGTATCTCCCTGCAACTGGCCTGGGACGACGCGATCGATATAGCCGGTTTTGCATCGGCGTTGCGGATCATGATCGACCCGCCCGCGGTCTGATGGTCCCGACTCGCACTGCACCGCAGCGATGATTTTCTGGCTTGCCAAATCGTCGCGGCGGGCGGAGCATCTGATCCGCCGACCCAATCATGGGCCGAGCTCCAAACAAGGAGGCGGCAATGGGACAAGACGTCAGAAGTCCCCCAGGTACTAAAGAATCGGGTCCACGGTGCATTGCGCTGGTGGGCCCTTTCCAGAGCGGTAAAACCACACTTCTTGAAGCCATACTGGCGCGCACAGGCGCCATCCACCGCGCCGGCAGCGTCGATGCCGGAACTTCGGTCGGCGATTCCAGCCCCGAGGCGCGGCACCACAAGATGGGCGTGGCCTTAAGTGCAGCCACCACCACCTTCATGGGCGACAGTTACACCTTTATCGATTGTCCCGGCTCGATCGAGTTCGCGCAGGACATGCGCTCGGCACTGCCGGCGGTCGATGCCGCGATCGTGGTTTGCGAAGCCGATGAAAAGAAGCTGCCGCAACTGCAGATCATCCTGCGCGAGCTCGAGGAAATGGGCATTCCGCGCTTTCTGTTTTTGAACAAGATCGACAAGGCCAACAAGCGCATCCGCGAAACGCTGGCGACGTTGCAGCCGGCCTCGCGCGTGCCATTGGTCTTGCGCCAGATTCCGATCTGGAACGGCGAATTGATCGAAGGCTTTGTCGATCTGGCGCTGGAGCGCGCCTTTGTCTACCGCGAACACAAGCCCTCGGAAGTGATTGCGCTGGACGGCGGCAATCTCGACCGCGAGAAGGAAGCGCGCTTCTCGATGCTGGAAAAGCTCGCCGATCACGACGACGTGCTGATGGAGCAACTCCTGGAAGACATCCAGCCGCCGCGCGATGCGGTGTTCGACGATCTCGCGCGCGAATTGCGCGAAGGCCTGATCTGCCCGGTATTGCTGGGTGCCGCGACACGCGAAAACGGCGTGCTGCGGCTGATGAAGGCGTTGCGCCATGAAGCGCCCGGCGTGACCGAGACCGCCAAGCGCCTCAGCGCGTCTTCGCCCAAGGATGCGCTGGGCTATGTGTTCAAGACCCTGCATCAGCCGCACGGCGGCAAGCTGTCGCTGGTGCGGCTGCTCGCCGGGCACCTCGATGACGGTGCGACGCTGCAATCCTCGTCCGGCGAAGCGGGCAGGGTCTCCGGCATCCTCGCGGTCAGTGGCGGGCACGACAGCAAACGGGCGGCGGCGGAAGCCGGCGAAACCGTGGCCCTCGGCAAGCTCGACGCCATCAAGACCGGCGACACGCTCTCGAGCGGCAAGACCGCGCCGGCCTCGCTCGCGCGGGTCGAGCCGACGCCGCCGGTGCTGGCGATGTCGCTGGCCGCGAACGATCGCAAGGACGACGTCAAGCTCGGCCAGGCGCTGCTGCGGCTGAACGAGGAGGATCCGTCGCTGACGATGATCCACAACACGCAGACCCACGACATCGTGCTGTGGGGGCAGGGCGAGATGCATCTGCGCGTCGCGCTCGAACGGCTCAAGGATCGTTTCGGCGTCAACGTCAAATCGCAGGCGCCGGCGATCGGCTATCAGGAGACGATCCGCAAATCGATCACGCAACGCGGGCGCCACAAGAAGCAGTCCGGCGGCCATGGCCAGTTCGGCGACGTGGTGCTGGACATCAAGCCGATGCCGCGCGGCTCGGGCTTTGAATTCCACGAAAAGGTCGTCGGCGGCGCCGTGCCGCGCAACTATATCGGCGCGGTGGAAGAGGGCGTGGTCGACAGCCTCACGCGCGGGCCGCTCGGCTTTCCCGTGATCGACCTCCACGTCACCCTGACCGACGGCTCCTATCACAGCGTCGATTCCTCCGATCTTGCCTTCCGCACCGCGGCGCGGCTCGGCATGAGCGAGGCGCTGCCGCAGTGCCAGCCGGTGCTGCTGGAGCCGATCCACATGGTGGAGATCGTCTGCCCGACCGAAGCGACGGCAAAAATCAACGCCATCCTGTCGGCGCGGCGCGGCCAGATCCTCGGCTTCGACACCCGCGAGGGCTGGGCCGGCTGGGACTGCGTCCGCGCCACCATGCCGGAGGCCGAGATCGGCGACCTGATCGTCGAGCTGCGGTCCGCCACCGCCGGCGCCGGCGGCTTTACGCGGCAGTTTGACCGCATGGCCGAAGTGACCGGCCGCGCCGCCGACCAGATCATCGCCGCGAATCGGGTCGCGGCGTGATGGTTTGACGTTCGTCATTCCGGGGCGCGCGAAAGCGCGAACCCGGAATCTATTTTCGTGTTTGGAAACAGGCTTTGCCGCCCGGCAAGCGCAATCGTACATTGTGGAATAGCTAACACGCTCTCGCCACGGATCGTCCTTATTTTCCACGACAGATAAGGCGGTTCGGACGAGGGCAGTGACAGTGCGTATATGGTCGAATGCCGCTGCGTTGGTTGCCGTGATGCTGGCGACTGCCGCACTCGCGCAGGACAAGCGGCCGGAATTGACGCCGGCCGGCAAGGCGATCCTCCAGGACAAGCTCGCAATCGACGGCCGCCCGCTCTACGACCGGCCCGGGCCGGGCAAACCTATAACCTTCCCATTGGCGATGTGCACGTTTCCGGGCGGCTTGTGCGGAGCGGTCCGTCGCGATGGCTCGGTCGCGGTACTTCCGCGATATGATTGGGTCGGTACCTTCTCGGACAACCGCGCCGCCGTTCGCCTCAACGGTCTCTACGGTTTCGTCGATGAAGACGGCCGCGAAGTCGTCAAGCCGCAATATCGCATCGTCGACGACTACCATTTCGGCTTTGCGCAGGTCGATGTCGGCGGCAAGTCGAGCCTGATCGACCGCGACGGCAAGATGGTGATCGAACCGAAATACGGCTTCATCCGGGCGATTGCGCCGGATCGGTTTGCCGTGTCGGAACGCCGGGAACTCGGTGGAATGGCCGGAGGTGAAGACTTTTCCGGGAGCCGAGTCGCATTCCCGCCCGGGGGCGGCGTCAGCGTTAGCGTGTCTGGAAATTTTCTCGATGGAAATGTGGCCTATCCTGGAAATATCGGAAACGAAGTGATCGACATTTCAGGGCATCGGATCGAACCGTCAGTTGCTCGGTGGTCACCTCCGTTTGACAAGGACGATCCATCGATCCGCTGGGTGCAGAGGGACAAGCTCTGGGGGTTGGCGCGTGCCGACGGAAGCTGGTTGGTCGAGCCAAAATTCCAGCAGATAGGCTCACTGATCGACGGCCTGGCGCAGGTGACGCTCAACGGCAAGGTGGGCTTCATCGGCCGGAGCGGAAATTTCGTCATTGAACCGGCATTCGACAAGGCATTGCCGTTCAAGCTAGGATTCGGGCGCACTTCGGCCGAGCGAGATGGCTTCTTCGGCGTGATCGACACAACCGGTGCATGGATATTCCGAACGGACTACCAGCAGATCCAGTTCGCCGCTAACATTGACAGAGATTACAAGTCCGAGACCGTGGTGGGCTGGAATTTCAAGAAGGCGGATCGATGGGGCCTTCTGGATCTCGATGGTCGCGTGGTGCTCGATGCCGGCTTCGATCAGCCCGTCGGACCATGCCCCGACGGACGGCTGGAGGCATACAAAAACAAGGAGCGGTTTTACTTCAAAGCGGATGGCAGCCCGCTGCAGCCGCCGGGTGGCCAACTCATCGATGCGATGTGCCGCGGTGGCGTGCCGCCATATACGTTGAAAATCGGCGACAAGTTTGGGCTGGTCGACGCCAGCTCGAACCTGCTGACGGCCGTGCAATTCGACGCAGTCACTTGGGCTGGGCCGGGTGTCAAGAATGTGAAGATCAATGGTAAATGGGGACGCATTGGCGCCGACGGTCGATGGCTGCTGGAACCGAAATTCGATTATCTGTCAGGTGTTGGTGATGTCTTCGTCGCCTCGGTCGACGGCAAACGCGGCTTCATGCGATCGGATGGCAGCTGGCTGGTCGAGCCGAAATTCGACGCCGCCGCGCGGCGCCGAATTGACGACACCGCATTCGTCACGATCTCCGGCGCGACCGGCGTGCTGCGGTTGACGGATCAGTCCTGGGTCGTTCCGCCGCGTCCTGGCGCCCTGTGCGATATCAGTCATGCGCTGATGTCGGAGGCTGGCGGCAAGCGCGCGATCCTCTCTCGGACCGGCGAGACCTGGGTGGACATCGGCGCCGAGCGGGTCGGCGCCAACCTCGAATTCGGTCTGCTGACCTTTCTCAAGGACGGCAAATGGGGGCTGGTCGACACCGCCGGGCAGGTGATGATCGAGCCGCGTTTTGACGAGCCGGTGCATTTTGGACCAGGTCAGCGCGGCGTCGCCTGGACCAAGCGAGATGGTCAGTGGTGCGCGATCGACCGGCGTGGCAGCTCCGTCCCCGGCATCGCATGCGCCGCTGCCAACCCGACGGGTTCCGATCTCCGGCTCCAATGCAAGGTCGAGCCCTGACTTTGCGTTTTCGACCGGGGTCTTTGCCACCGCACCCCGGCATTGACACCGCCGCCGGCATGGCCGAATTGACTGCCATGACCCGTGCCACCAGACCCCCTGCCGCATGCCTGATCGGATGGCCAGCCGCGCATTCGCGCTCGCCGCTGATCCATCATTACTGGCTACGGACGCTGAGGATCGAGGGCGGCTACGTCATCGAGGCGGTGCCGCCCGACGAGTTTCAGGACTTTGTCTTTCGGCTTTCGCTGCGCGGCTTTGTCGGCGCCAACGTCACCATTCCGCACAAGGAGCGCGCGCTGGCGCTGTCGAAGCCGGATGACCGCGCCCGCGCGGTCGGCGCCGCCAACACCTTGTGGTTCGAGAACGGTGAGCTGTGTTCGACCAACACCGATGTCGAGGGTTTTATCAATAATCTCGATGCCTGCGCGCCCGGATGGGAGCGTGCCGAGGAGGCGCTGGTGCTGGGCGCCGGTGGTTCGGCGCGCGCCGTGCTGTTCGGGTTGATCGAACGCGGCGTCAAGCGCGTGCATCTGGCCAACCGGACCGGGGAGCGCGCGCAGGCGCTGGCGGATCAATTCGGCGCGAGCGTATTGCCGATGGCGTGGGATGCGCTGGACGAATTGCTGCCGCGCGCCGGGCTGCTGGTGAACACGACCTCGCTCGGGATGCACGGCCAGCCGGCGCTCGAACTCGATGTCGGCCGGTTGCCGCAGGGCGCCGTCGTCAGCGATCTCGTCTACGTGCCGCTGGATACGCCGTTGCTATCAGCCGCGCGCGGGCGCGGGCTGCAGACCGCCGACGGGCTCGGCATGCTGCTGCACCAGGCGGTGCGCGGGTTCGAATTGTGGTTCGGAAAGCGCCCCGAAGTGACATCAGAACTTCGTGCGATCGTCGAGGCCGATCTCAACAAAGTTTGAGCGGGAGTATCGTTGCGGGAATTGGGGGCAATGGCTACGTGGTGGCCTAGCGGAGATCCCACATGTCCAAGAATCTGTCCAAGCATCGTTCTACACTGATCCGCCCGCTGTTCGCCGCCGCGATGGTGGCCGCGTCCACGATCTACGCCATCGCCCAGCAGCCGCCCACGCCGACGCGGGTTCGCGGCACCATCGAAGGTGTCGATGGCGACATACTTGCGGTCAAGTCGCGCGGCGGTGAAGACGTCAAGCTGCACATGACCGGCGATATCAGGGTGGTCGGGATTACCAAAATCCCGCTGTCCGATGTCAAGGTGGGTTCCTTCATCGGCGCCACCACGGTGCCGGGACCGGACGGCAGCCAGAATGCGGTCGAGGTGCACGTGTTTCCCGAGGCGATGCGCGGCACCGGCGAGGGCTCGCGGCCTTATGATCTGCGCCCCAACAGCACCATGACCAATGCGACGGTGGATCAGTCCGTAGCCGGCAATGACGGTCACACGCTGTTGATCAAATACAAGGGCGGCGAGAAGAAGGTTCTGGTCTCGCCGGAGACGCCGGTCGTGACCTATGTCCCCGCCGACAAGTCCGATCTCAAGCTTGGTGCCAAGGTGATCGCGTTCATGAAGCAGCTGCCGGACGGCTCGTTCGAGACCAACCGCGTCAGCGTCGGCCGCGATGGGCTGACCCCGCCGATGTGACGCGCAGCGTCATTCCGGGATGGTCCGAAGGACCAGACCCGGAATCTCGAGATTCCGGGTTCGCGCTTTGCGCGCCCCGGAATGACGAAGAAAATGGGAATAGGCATTCCCCTCCGGTGTTCGCGTTGATGGGACGTTCAGATATCGGAAGGGATACCGCCATGCGGATGACGTCACGCCTGCTCGCTGCTTCACTGACATTTGCCACCATGCTCGGAACGACGGTGTGGGCGCAACAACCGCCGACACCGACGGTGCGGATCCGCGGCACCATCGAGGCCGTCGATGGCAATGTTCTCTCGATCAAGTCGCGCGAGGGCGCCGACCTGAAGGTGCGGATGACCGACAATGTGGCGGTGTTCGGCGTCGCCAGGACCGAACTGTCGGAGATCAAGGAAGGCTCCTACATCGGCGTCACCGGCATGCCGGAGCCCGACGGCACCCAGCGGGCGGTTGCCGTTCATATTTTCCCGGAAAACCAGCGCGGTGCCGCGGAGGGTTTCCGGCCCTGGGATGCGCGGGCGAACTCCACCATGACCAACGCCACCGTCGCCCAGACGGTCAAGGGCACTGACGGCCAGAACATCCTGGTCAAGTACAAGGACGGCGAGAAGAAAGTCGTGGTGCCGCCGGATACGCCTGTTGTCACCTTCGTCGCCGGCGACAAGTCCGAACTGAAGCCGGGCGCAAAAATCATCATCTTCGGTGCGGCGAAGAAGGAAGACGGCACGCTGGAAGCTGCCCGCGTCAATGTCGGCCGCAACGGAATCACACCGCCGATGTGAGGGGTGAGGCGCTGCATCTCATTGTCGTCCCGGCGAAGGCCGGGACCCATAACCACCGCTGTTTGTTGTTAAACTGGGCGGTAGCTCCAGCCTTCGTAAATACGACGGCCTGTGGTTATGGGTCCCGGATCGCGCTTCGCTTGTCCGGGACGACGATGGAATTTTTCCGATAGCTAAATCGCCAGCACGTGATCGTCGATTTCGGCGATGGTGTTGACGCCGCACAGGCCCATCGTCACCAGCATTTCGTTGCGGATCAAATCGAGCGCCTTGGCGACACCCTGTTGTCCGCCGGCGCCGAGGCCGTGGACGAAGGCGCGGCCGATCATGCAGGATTTGGCGCCGAGCGCGAGCGCGCGCATCACGTCCTGGCCCGACCGGATGCCGCCGTCGAACATGATTTCCATCTTGTCGCCGACCTCATCGACGATCTCCGGCAGCACCTCGATCGACGACGGCGCGCCGTCGAGCTGGCGGCCGCCATGGTTGGAGACCACCATCGCATGCGCGCCGGTCTTCACGGCCTCCTCGGCGTCCTCGACGTCGAGAATGCCCTTGAGGATCAGCTTGCCCGGCCAGATCGAGCGGATCCAATCGACATCCTTCCAGCTCAGCGTGGTGTCGAACTGCGCGTTGGTCCATTGCGAGAGCTGGGTGATATCGTCGGTGCCTTTGACGTGGCCGGCGATGTTGCCGAAGGTGCGGCGCTTGCCGCGCATCACGCCGGCGACCCAGGCTGGCTTGGTGGCGAAGTCGATCAGTTTCGACAACGACCATTCCGGCGGAATGGTCATGCCGTTCTTGATGTCCTGGTGGCGCTGTCCCATCACCTGCAAGTCGACGGTCAGGACCAGCGCGCTGCATTTCGCCGCGATCGCGCGCTCGATCAGGGATTTGATGAAGCCGCGATCCTTCATCACGTAAAGCTGGAACCAGAACGGCTTGTCGACATTGGCGGCGACGTCCTCGATCGAGCAGATCGACATCGTGCTCAGCGTGAACGGAATGCCGGCGGCCTGCGCGGCCCGGCAGGCGGCGATTTCGCCGTCGCCGTGCTGCATGCCGAGCAATCCGACCGGGGCGAGGCTCAGCGGCAGCGCGGCCGGCTCGCCCAGGATCGTCGTCGACGTATCGCGCCTGGACACATCGACCAGGATGCGCTGGCGGAACTTGATCGCTTCGAGATCGGCGCGGTTGGCGCGCAGCGTGTCCTCGGAATAGGAGCCGCGATCCGCATAGTCGAAAAACGCCTTCGGAACGCGGCGCTTGTGCAACTGACGCAGGTCCTCGATGCAGGTAATGTGCTTCATGGACGTTCCCGGCCCCTTCCTAGATCTCGTGCTTGAATTTCTTTTCTGTGTCGTCATCTAGCATGGTTGATACGTCAGCCAAATCAGGCTCGCGGAACCCTGCGTGGGGACAGTCCCAAGGAAAACATAAGGACATCTCATGACCGGACCTGATCGCCATCCCAAGCCCGCCCGCGAGTCCCGCGAGAACGCTGAAAAGCGCCGGTTGGACGAGGCCCTGGAGGAGGGGCTTGAGGAGACCTTTCCGGGCTCGGACCCCGTGAATGTGACCCAGCCGCCGCCGTCGAAGGGCGACCATCACATCAAGCGGCGCGATCAAGGGGTACCCAGGCAGCGGCTGGTTTAAAAAATATAATGTTTTACAATGGGTTATGCTCAGACCGCGACTTTCGGTGCCGGTAATGATTCATCATATTTTTTGAAGCCATTTTAGCGCCTGAGAGACTATAAGGCCGGTGCACGCTATGGTGCGTGTTCGCTGCTTCTTGCCGGATGGCTTTAAGAGGCGTCGGAATGGCTGGGGGTTATATGAGCCGCAAATATTTCGGTACCGACGGAATTCGGGGCCGTGCCAATGGTCTGATCACACCGGAGCTCGCGCTCAAGGTGGGGCAGGCGGCCGGCCTGGTGTTTCAGCGCGGCGATCAC
The DNA here is from genome assembly GCF_018130185.1 of Bradyrhizobium sp. AUGA SZCCT0182. Taxonomy (NCBI): domain Bacteria; kingdom Pseudomonadati; phylum Pseudomonadota; class Alphaproteobacteria; order Hyphomicrobiales; family Nitrobacteraceae; genus Bradyrhizobium; species Bradyrhizobium sp. AUGA SZCCT0182. Next base: position 13,668 of record NZ_JAFCLY010000050.1, read on the forward strand.
CGCCATCGCGTCGTCATCGGCAAGGACACGCGGCTGTCCGGCTACATGATCGAATACGCGATGGTCGCGGGCTTTACCTCTGTCGGCATGGACGTGCTGCTGCTCGGCCCGATGCCGACGCCGGCGGTCGCGATGCTGACCAAGTCGATGCGCGCCGATCTTGGCGTGATGATATCAGCCTCGCATAATCTGTTCGAGGACAACGGCATCAAGCTGTTCGGCCCGCAGGGTTTCAAATTGTCCGACGACGTCGAGAAGCAGATCGAGCAATTGCTCGACGAGCCGATCGACCGCCGTCTGGCGCAGAGCGCCAGCCTCGGGCGCGCCCGCCGCATCGACGGCGTCCATGACCGCTACATCGAATTCGCCAAGCGCACGCTGCCGCGCGAACTCTCGCTCGACGGCCTGCGCGTCGTGATCGATTGCGCCAACGGCGCGGCTTACAAGGTGGTGCCGGAAGCGCTGTGGGAGCTCGGCGCCGACGTCGTTGCCATGGGCGTCGAGCCTGACGGTTTCAACATCAACAAGGAATGCGGCTCGACCTCGCCGGAGGCGCTGAGCCGCAAGGTGCGCGAGATGCGCGCCGATATCGGCATCGCGCTCGACGGCGACGCCGATCGCGTGATCCTGGTCGACGAGCGCGGCCATGTGGTCGACGGCGACCAGCTGCTCGCGGTGATCGCGCAGAGCTGGAAGGAAGACGGCCGTCTCGCCAAGCCCGGCATCGTCGCCACCGTGATGTCCAATCTCGGGCTGGAGCGCTTCCTCGAAGGCATTGGGCTGGAGATGGTGCGCACGCCGGTAGGCGACCGCTATGTGCTCGAGCAGATGCTCAAGCAGGGCTACAATCTCGGCGGCGAGCCGTCGGGCCACATCATCCTGTCCGACTATGCGACCACCGGCGATGGTTTCGTCGCGGCGCTGCAGGTGCTGGCCGTGGTGCAAAAGCTCCGCCGCCCGGTGTCGGAGGTCTGCCACAAATTCGATCCGCTGCCGCAGATCCTGAAGAACGTACGCTATCGCAGCGGCAAGCCGCTCGACGACGCCGAGGTCAAATCCGCGATCGTTGATGGCGAAAAACGCCTCAACGGCTGCGGCCGCCTGCTGGTCCGCTCGTCCGGCACCGAGCCCGTGATCCGTGTGATGGGTGAGGGCGACGATCGCATCCTGGTCGAGGAAGTGGTCGATCACATCGTCACCGCCCTCGGCCACGCCGCCGCGGCCTGAGGCGCGCACCATCAATTGAGGAAATCTTCCCTTCTCCCCTTGTGGGAGAAGGTGGCGCGAAGCGCCGGATGAGGGGTATCTATCCGTAGAGGGATTTTTATCCGCGGAGACAGACCCCTCACCCGTCCGCGATGCTTCGCATTGCGTCCACCCAAGAGCGAGCTTCGCTCGTCTCGGCTCCCACAAGGGGAGAGGGGAAGAGCCGCACCCCAACGCATCGCAGCCATAAGCTATTGATGCTGGTCGCCGCCATGCGCGCGGCGTAGGAACGGGCATTATTCACCAGTCGATATTCGGGAATCGCGCCCTTGAACAAGCCCGTCACCGTCTCCGAGGAAGCGCTCACTGCGCCCGTGGTGGTGCCCGACGTGTCGCCGGCGCTCGCCGCCAAGGCGGTGGCCGCAGGGCCGGCCTATGTCGTGCTGGCCGGGATCAGCTTCTCGCACTTCCTCAACGACACCATGCAGTCCCTGATTGCGTCGGTCTATCCGATCCTGAAGGACAATTACGCGCTGGACTATGCGCAGATCGGCCTGATCACGCTGGCGTTCCAGTTCACCGCGTCGCTGCTGCAGCCGCTGGTCGGGCACTTCACCGACAAGAAGGCGCAGCCGTTCTCGCTCGCGATCGGCATGGGGTTCACATTCTTCGGCCTGCTGCTGCTCAGCGTCGCGCATCAATACACGATCATTCTGATCGCGGCCTCGCTGGTCGGATTGGGATCGGCCGTGTTCCATCCGGAATCGGCGCGGATCGCGCGGCTTGCCTCGGGCGGGCGCTATGGCTTTGCGCAATCGGTGTTTCAATTGGGCGGCAGTTTCGGCACCTCGATGGGGCCGGTGCTGGCGGCGTTGATCGTGGTGCCGTTCGGCCAGCCCAGCATCGCCTGGTTTTCCTCGATCGCGTTTCTGGCGATCGTGATCCTGTGGCGGATCGGCGTCTGGTACCGGCCGCAGATCACGACGAAGAAATCTGCCGTGGTCGAACGGCATCCGGATGCGCCGGACGCGCGCCGCGTCAAGATAGCACTCGTGGTGCTGGTGGCGCTGCTGTTTTCAAAACAGCTCTACGTGTCGAGCCTGTCCAGCTATTACATCTTCTATCTGATCGACAAGTTTGGCGTCTCGACCCAGGCGGCCCAGCTCTATCTCTTCATCTTTCTCGCCGCCAATGCCGCAGGCGCGTTCTTCGGCGGGCCGCTCGGCGACCGCTATGGCCGCAAATACGTCCTCTGGTTCTCGATCCTCGGCGCGCTGCCGTTCACATTGGCGCTGCCCTATGCCGGCCTGTTTGGAAGTGCGGTGCTGACTGTCATCATCGGGTTGATCCTGTCCTCGGCGACGTCGTCGATCATCGTGTTCGCGCAGGAGCTGATGCCGCATCGCTTCGGAATGATTTCCGGCGTGTTCTTCGGCGTCGCCTTCGGCATCGGCGGGCTCGGGGCGGCGGTGCTCGGCAAGCTTGCCGATCACACCGGCATCGCCTTTGTCTATCATCTCTGCGCCTACCTGCCGGCGCTCGGCCTGCTCGCCGTGTTCCTGCCGAAGATGCCGAAGCTCGCGCGCTAACGAAGCGTTTGCAAACGGCGCGGGCAAGCAAGCGGGTAGGTCAGCATCCGTGTCATTTCCGTCAACACATCGTTAGGATGTATGGCGGTTTCGCCATTTTCTGTGCTGCAAATGCATCAGCTTGCATTGTGCGAACACGTGCTGGCAGAAATATTCGGAGATTATCAACCTTAAAAATTAGGGTTAAGCGCCGCTTAAGCATTTGCTGGCATCGTCCGCTCGTGAGTTTTTGATGTGAGGCCTCCGCAGTCGCCTCACCGGACAAAAGGACGAAGCCAATGCGTAGCGTTAAGTCTCTTCTTGCCGCCGGAGCGGCATCCCTGTTGTCGTCGGTGGCCTTCGCCGCGGACATGCCTTCGATCGCACCGCCACCTCCGATGGCCTATGCACCGGCTCCGGCGCAGGATTTCGGTGGCTGGTATCTGCGCGGCGATATCGGTATGACCAACACCCAGAGCAAGCTGCACGTCAACGCCTACGACACCCTGCCGGCCAATACGGTTTGGAGTCAGAACGGCCATGGCTTCGACAGCGGCACGCTGTACGGCGTCGGTGTCGGCTACCAGTTCAACAGCTGGTTCCGTGCTGACATCACCGGCGAGTATCGCTCGAAGGTCAGCTTCAAGGGCACGGACTTCTTCATGTTCAATCCCGGCGGCGGGCTCGCTGATGCCTACAACGGCGGCTACAAGAGCTGGGTCGGAATGGTCAACGGTTACGTCGACCTCGGTACCTGGTGGTGCATCACGCCGTTCATCGGTGCCGGCTTCGGCGCAGCCACCATCAAGACCACCGGCTTTAGCGATGTCGCGACGTTCCCGGCGTTCGATGGCCGCGCCAGCTCGTACTTCGCTGAAGGCGCGAGCAAGACCAACTTCGCATGGGCCGTGCACGCCGGTCTTGCCTACAAGGTCAGCAACAACTTCACGGTCGAACTGGCGTACCGCTACCTCGACATGGGTACCGGCATCCACGGCCAGGGCCGCTTCTTCGATGGCACGCCCGCCGGTACCTCGACCTTCCAGTACCGCGACATGACCTCGCATGACCTCAAGCTCGGCGTGCGCTGGAACCTGGAAAGCCCGCAGGTATATGCGCCGGCGCCGCTGATGCGCAAAGGTTAATTGCGACTTCCATCTGTTAAGGATTGAGAACGGCGCGGGATCTTCCCGCGCCGTTTTGCTTTTGGCGCGGCCGCACCTAGAGCTTCGCTTCTGATTGAATCAGAACCGAAGCTCTAGACTCTTGTTTTGACGCGTTTTCTTCACGCGAACCGGTATCCACTTCGCTCGAAAACGCTCTGGCGCCTGTCGCAGGCACGCGATGCGTTTGGCTTTTTCCCGCAAGATCACGTCTCATCGGAGCCTGCGATAACGATTGGTTAGGGTTAACGAGCCATGATCAACGCAAGTTAGAGTTGTTCGATGGAGTGTTGCGATGCGTCGTTTTTTGCTGGTGGCGGTGATGTGTGGCGCGGTGACCGGCGCGCAGGCGGCCGATATGCCGGACTATCTCCGCGGCAGTTTCACCGACGGGCTGAGCAGAAGCAGCGTCAACTGGTCGGGCGTCTATGTCGGCGGCCATGTCTCGCATGGCGCGGCGGACATGGACTTCACCAATTCCGGCCAGGATTTGCTCGCCAAGCTCCTGAACAATCTCGATCTGGAATCGCAGTTCAACATTTCGCAATGGCCTCTGCTCGGGAAGTCCCATATGCAGAGCAGCGGCTACGGCGGGTTCGTCGGTTATAATTTTCAGTGGAGCGAAGCCCTCATCGGTATCGAGCTGAACTATACCCACGGCAACTTCTTCGGTGCCAACAGCGGTTCCCAGGGTCGCTCGTTCCAATACCCCACCGATTACATATCGACAGCGCGCGTGTCCTCGAGCGCCTCGATGAAGATCACCGATTACGGCTCGTTGCGGGTACGTGGCGGATATGCCATCGACAGCTTTCTGCCATATGGATTCGTCGGCGTTGCGATGGGGCAGGCGAATATCAATCGCAGGGCCGATGCCAGCATTGATTATCTCTATGTCGGCACGAACGGACTTCCCAATTACTCTGCAGCCGGTTTCTTGACGGACAACGCCAATTCCAAGTTCATCACAGGATTTGCCGGCGGTCTCGGCATCGACATGATGCTGTATGCTGGTCTTTTCCTGCGCGCCGAGTGGGAATATCTCCGCTTCACCTCCAGTGTCGATACCACCGTCAACACGGTGCGCGCGGGCCTCGGCTACAAGTTCTGATGGGCTGCAGGCTCTGACTTCGCCTCAGACCTGGCCTCAGACTTGGCCTGGTCCGTCGTCGATCCTGATACCGTTGACAGATTTGCCGCGGGCTGTTGCACTGTCGCCTTAACGAGGGCGGCCGCGCATGAAAATCTACGGCGATACCAATTCCGGCAACTGCCTGAAGGTGAAGTGGGTGTGCGACAAACTCGCGCTGCCCTATAGCTGGGTTGCGATCGATACGCTCAAGAGCCAAACCCGCACGACCGAGTTCCTCAAGCTCAACTATGCCGGCCAGGTGCCGGCCGTCGAATTCGACGACGGCCGCACGCTGGCGCAGTCCAACGCCATCATCCGCTATCTCGCCCGCGGCAGCGACCTCATTCCAGCGGATGCGTTCGCCGCCGCGAAGATGGACGAATGGCTGTTCTGGGAACAATACAGCCACGAACCCTATATCGCGGTCTGCCGTTTCCAGATGTTCTATCTCGGGAAATCTGCCTCCGATCTCGACCCCGACAAGGTCAAGCGCGGCTATGCGGCGCTGGCGCGGATGGAGCACCAGCTCGCCATCACGCCGTTCCTGGTCGGCGACGCCGTCTCGCTCGCCGACGTTTCGCTGCTGGCCTATACAAGGCTGGCGCATGAAGGCGGCTTCCATCTCGACGGCTATGCCGCCGTGCGCCGCTGGATCGGCGAGACCGAAAAATCGCTCGGCCTGCCGCCGGCGCGCTGAATTCACCGGAAAACCCCATGGCCACCGTTTCGCAAGTCACCATCCGTCGCGCGCGCCGTGACGACATCGCCGTCATCGTCGCCATGCTGGCGGACGATCCGCTCGGTGGCCCGCGCGAGCGGCTCGAAGATCCGCTGCCGCAAGCCTATTTCGACGCGTTCGAACGCGTCGCGGGCGACCGGAATATCCAGATCGTGGTCGCCGAGGATGGCAAGGGCGCTGTCGTCGGCTGCCTGCAGCTGTGCATCCTGCCCGGCCTGAGTTCGCAGGGCGCCTCGCGCGGTTTGCTCGAGGATGTCCGCGTCGCCAGCCATTGCCGCAGCCGGGGCATTGGCGAGCAGTTGGTGCAATGGGCGGTTTCAGAAGCGCGCGCCAAGGGCTGCAAGCTGGTGGAACTGCTGACGCATCATACGCGCGTGGATGCGCAACGGTTTTATGAACGGCTTGGATTCGCGCGCAGCCATCTCGGCATGACCTTGAGATTCTGATGCTTTATTCTTGTGCAGCTGCGTCACGACGCAGGCAATTGCCGATGGTCGTTCTGACTCTGCGATCCCGTTAACAGGCGATAAACTACCTCGACCTCCGTGATTTTACGGAGAGGAACGTCTCCGCTATGTCAGCGTCTCCCATGGGGCCGTGGGCAACTCTGGGGGATTTTCGATGAAGGATTATTCGATCGTGCGGATCGGCAATGAATATGTCGTGCAGGCCGGCGAAAAAAGCGTTCTGAAAACTTCGAGCCGGCGAATGGCCGCCAGGCTGATCAACGATGCGGCTGGACTGCTGGAGCAGCAGCCGGTCTCGTCCACAGCTGTCGATGTTTCAATCACCTGTGATGTCAGGGACATATCGGAAGCGCCCGAAGTTCCTTGACGATCGGGCACGATTCCCCTAATCACCGCCGCGGGACACCTCCCCCCAACGGGAGGCTTGCTATCTGGAAGGATAGAATATGACCGTAGCGAAGCCCGCTTCGCGGCCAAATGTGCCGCATTTCTCCTCCGGCCCCTGTGCCAAGCGCCCCGGCTGGAACCCCGCAAATCTCAAGGACGCAGCGCTCGGCCGTTCGCATCGCGCGAAGGTCGGCAAGGCCAAGCTCAAGCTCGCGATCGAATTGACGCGCGAAGTGCTTGAAGTGCCGGCCGGTTACAAGATCGGCATCGTGCCGGCGTCCGATACCGGCGCGGTCGAAATGGCGCTGTGGTCGTTACTCGGCGCGCGCCCCGTCACCACCATCGCCTGGGAATCCTTCGGCGAAGGCTGGGTCAGCGATATCGTCAAGGAACTGAAGCTCAAGGACGTCACCAAGCTGCACGCCGGCTATGGTGAAATCCCCGATCTTTCCAAGGCCGATCCCGCCTCCGACATCGTCTTCACCTGGAACGGCACCACTTCCGGCGTGCGCGTGCCCAATGCCGACTGGATCAAGGCCGACCGCGAAGGCCTCACCATCTGCGACGCAACGTCCGCCGCTTTCGCGCAGCCGCTCGATTTCGCAAAGCTCGATGTGGTGACGTTCTCCTGGCAGAAGGCGCTGGGCGGCGAGGCCGCGCACGGCATGCTGATCCTCTCGCCGCGTGCGGTGGAGCGGCTGGAGACCTACAAGCCGGCGTGGCCGCTGCCGAAAATCTTCCGCCTGACCAGGGGCGGCAAGCTCAATGAAGGCATCTTCGAAGGCGAGACCATCAACACGCCGTCGATGCTGTGCGTCGAGGATTATCTCGATGCGCTGAACTGGGCGAAATCGATCGGTGGCCTCAAGGCCCTGATCGCGCGCGCTGATGCCAACACCAAGGCGCTGGCCGACTGGAAGGCCAGGACGCCGTGGATCGACTTCCTGGCCAAGGATCCGGCGATCCGCTCCAACACTTCGGTGTGCCTGAAGTTCGTCGATCCCGCGATCACCTCGCTGACGGCGGACGCGCAGGCCGACTTCTCCAAGAAGCTGGTCGCGCTGGTGGAGAAGGAAGGCGCCGGCTACGACTTCGCCTACTACCGCGATGCGCCGGCGGGCCTGCGGATCTGGTGCGGCGCCACCGTGGAAGCGTCCGACGTCGCGCTGCTGACGCAGTGGATCGACTGGGCGTTCGCCGAGACCAAGGCCGCGTTACCGAAGGCTGCTTAAGCTAGCGTCATCTCACATCGTCATGGCCGGGCTTGACCCGGCCATCCATCGAAAAAGAAGATGGACCCGCGGATCTCAAGCGCGAAGACGCGCTTCGTGCTTTAGCCCGCGGGTGACGACATCAGTACATCGCCCATAGGGATCACACCAATGTCCAAACCCAAAGTCCTCATCTCCGACGCGCTGTCGCCCGCCGCCGTTCAGATCTTCAAGGACCGCGGCATCGATGTCGACTTCCAGCCCAATCTCGGCAAGGACAAGGACAAGCTCGCCGAGATCATCGGCAATTATGATGGGCTTGCGATCCGCTCCGCGACCAAGGCGACCGCCAAGATCATCGAGAAGGCCAAGAAGCTGAAGGTTATCGGCCGCGCCGGCATCGGCGTCGACAATGTCGAGATTCCCGCCGCGACCGCCAAGGGCATCATCGTGATGAACACGCCGTTCGGCAATTCGATCACGACCGCCGAACACGCGATTACCCTGATGCTGGCGCTGGCACGCGAGATTCCGCAGGCCGATGCCTCGACGCAGGCCGGCAAGTGGGAGAAGAACCGCTTCATGGGTGTCGAGATCACGGCCAAGACGCTCGGCGTGGTCGGCTGCGGCAATATCGGCGCGATCGTCGCCGACCGCGGGCTCGGCCTGCGCATGAAGGTGATCGCCTTCGATCCGTTCCTGTCGCCGGAGCGCGCCAAGGACATCGGCGTCGAAAAGGTCGAGCTCGACGATCTCTTGAAGCGCGCCGATTTCATCACGCTGCATACGCCGCTGACCGAGAAGACAAAAAACATCATCGACGCGGGAGCCATCGCCAAGATGAAGAAGGGCGTACGCATCATCAACTGCGCCCGCGGCGGCCTGGTCGACGAGCAGGCGCTGGTCGATGCCCTGAATTCCAAGCATGTCGCGGGCGCCGCCTTCGACGTTTTCATCGAGGAACCCGCTACCTCGAACGTGCTGTTCGGCCATCCCAACGTGATCTGCACGCCGCATCTCGGCGCCTCCACCACCGAAGCCCAGGAGAACGTCGCACTGCAGGTCGCCGAGCAGATGTCGGATTACCTGTTGACCGGCGCGATCTCCAACGCCGTCAATTTCCCCTCGATCACCGCCGAAGAGGCGCCGAAGCTGAAGCCGTTCATTGAACTGGCCGAGAAGCTCGGCTCGTTCGCGGGCCAGCTCACCGAGAGCGGCATCCTCAAGGTGCAGATCACCTATGAGGGCCATGTCGCCGAAATGAAGATCAAGGCGATCACCTCGGCGGTGCTGTCCGGCCTGCTGCGGCCGATGCTGGGCGACGTCAACGTGGTCTCGGCGCCGGTTGTCGCCAAGGAGCGCGGCATGGTGGTCGACGAGATCGTGCGCGCGGCGCAGAGCGATTACGAAAGCCTGATCACCGTCACCGTCGTCACCGAACGCCAGGAGCGTTCGGTGTCGGGTACCGTCTATCACGACGGCAAGCCGCGGCTGGTCGATATCAAGGGCATCCGCGTCGATGCCGAGTTCGGCAAGTCGATGATCTACGTCACCAACGAGGACAAGCCCGGCTTCATCGGCAGCTTTGCCGGTTTGCTCGGCGACGCCAAGATCAACATCGCGACCTTCCATCTCGGCCGCGTCAAGCAGGGCGGCGACGCCATCGCGCTGGTGGAAATCGACGGTGAAATCCCGGCCGACGTGCTCGCCAAGGTGCAGGCACTGCCGCAGGTGAAGCAGGCCAAGGCGTTGGTGTTTTAAGAGGCGTTGCTTTCGCTCTTTTGTCGTCCCGGCCTTGAGCTCAGATGCGCAATTGCGCATCGGGGGACCCATAGCCACCGGCGTTTGTTGGTTACGCCAAGTGGTCGCTCCAGCATTCTCCAAATCGATGGGCCGCGGCGTATGGGTCCCGGCGTTCGCGGGGACGACATTGTGCCTATCCGGCGGTCCTGACTCCCGTCGCCGCGGCGCCGCCTCGCATAAGCCTCACGGAAACCCCAATCGAACCAGTTCCTCTCTCGCAACGTCTCATCACCAGGGGTGGTGGGATTTTCGCGTCGCCGTTCAGCAGGCGGCCTTAGGAGAGGGAAACCAATGCGATTGTTTGCCAATAGTCTTGTGACGGCCAGCCTCGTCGTGGTTGCGGCGTTGGCCGCAGCTCCGGTGCGGGCGGCCGATGTATCAGCCAGTTCGGCTGTCGATGCCGTCACCGTCTATCCCGACGGCGCCAGCATCACCCGGGTCATCTCACTCGATCTTCCGGCCGGCGACCACTCGGCCGTGTTGAGGGATTTTCCGCTGACGCTGGATCCGTCCTCGCTGCGGGTCGAGGGCGAGGCGGGGGCAAAACTCACCATTGGCGCCATCGACGCCAAGCCGCCGCGCGCGGCGCCGCCGGTCAATCTGCCCGAACTCGACAAGCGTATCGAGGCGTTGAAGGACCAGCGCGCCGATCTGCAGGGCGCGATCAATTCAGCCGCGGCGCGACGCAAATTCGCCGAGCGGTTTGCGGAAGCCTCGCCGGCCGGGATTGGCGACAAGGGCGAGGCGCGCCCGATTGCCGAATGGCGCGCGGCCTTTGCTGCCGTGGCCGAGGAAGTCGCCACCGCCGACAGCGCGATCCGCGATGCCGAACGCAAGCAGCGCGAGCTCGACCGCGAAATCGCGCGGCTGGAAGCCGACCGGGCGCTGAAGCCGCCGAGCAAGCTCGAGGTCCGGATCGAACTCGCCGCCGCGGCCGCAACCAAGGCCTCGCTGCGGGTGACCTATGCGGTGCGCAACGCGCGCTGGACGCCGCTGTATGATGCCCGTCTCGATACCGGCGCCAGGGACCGCAAGCCGGCGCTCGAACTGGTGCGCCGCGCCGAAATCACCCAGAACACCGGGGAAGACTGGTCGAATGTTGCGCTCGCCGTTTCCACCGTGCGCACCGCGCGCGGCGGCAAGGCGCCGGATCTGAATTCGCTGATCGTGCAATATCCGCCGCCGCCGCGGGCTGCCGCATCCATCAGCGGTGGCATGGATGCCGCCAAACCATTGGTTCGCGCGGCGCCGGCGCCGATGACGCAGGAGGCACGCAGCAAGGTAGCTGAGGAGCAACAAGCCACGGCCGAAGTCGACGGTTTCCAGGTCACCTTCAAAATTCCGGGCCGTGTCAGCCTCGGCGCCAGCGAGGGCGCCAAAAGCCTGCGCGTCTCCTCTGCGATCATCGCGCCCGATCTTGCGGTCCGCGCCGTGCCGGTGCTGGACCCGACCGCGTTCCTTGAAGCCAGCTTCAAGCAGACCGAGGACGCGCCCTTGCTGCCCGGCCGTGTCTCGATCTACCGCGACGGCGTGTTCGTCGGCCGCGGCCAGATGGCCGCCGCCGGCAAGGACGAAACCGTGCGGCTCGGCTTCGGCGCCGACGACAAGATCAAGATCGAGCGTACGACCGTCAAGCGTAACGAGGGTTCGGCCGGCCTGATCGTGACGACGTCGAAGACCGATGAGCGCTCGTTCAAGACCACGGTCCGCAACGGCCACGACTTCCCGATCAGAATCGCGATCGAGGATCAACTGCCGGTCAGCGAAGCCGAGGACATCCAGGTCGAGATGCTGTCGTCCTCGACGCCGCCGACCACGACCAATCTGCGCGACAAGCGTGGTGTGCTGGAATGGGCGTTCGAGGCCAAGGCCGGCGAAGTCCGCGACATCGGCTTTGCCTGGCGCGTGCGCTGGCCCAAGGACAAGGGCATCGTGATGACCCCGGCCGGCTGAGCGGCTTGAAATGAAGCGAGGTCGCGGGGTGCTGGTCTGCATTCCGCGACCTTGCTGTCCCTGCTGACTTCCTCTCTGATACCGGCATCAAGCCTAAGGACCGCCCAACACAATTCATTCTGGGTCGACGGGCTCAGCCCGTCACCCCTGAATGAATTGGGGTCCGCGAACAGGGAGAAGCCGCCGATGCCCTACGAACACATTCTCGTCGATGATCCCCGGCCGCGGGTCCGCCGCGTCACGCTCAATCGCCCCGAAAAGCGCAACGCGCTGAACAACCGCCTGCGGGCGGAAGTGTTCGAGGTGCTGGAGCAGGCCGACCGCGATCCTGACATTTCGATCTCGATTGTTCGCGGCGCTGGTCCCTGTTTTTCCGCAGGGTATGATCTGTCGGCGGATAACCGCGTCGACCAGCCCTATCACTCGGCCGCCGGCCCCGGCCAATGGTCGCGGCACGTCGTCGAGGGCTGGTTCGGGATTTGGGATCTTGCAAAACCGGTGGTCGCGCAGGTGCACGGCTATTGCCTTGCCGGTGGCACGGAGCTCGCGACCGCCTGCGATATCGTCTACGTCGCCGACGATGCGCAAATCGGCTATCCGCCGGTACGGCTGATGAGCCCGCCCGACATGCAGTATCACCCGTGGCTGGTCGGCATGCGCCGCGCCATGGAGCTGATGTTGACCGGCGACGCGATGTCCGGCCGCGAGGCCGCCGAATGGGGGTTTGCGACGCGGTCGTTTCCGCTCGAAGAGCTCGATGCGCGCACGCTGGATTTCGCCGAGCGCGCCGCCAAAGTGCCGATCGAATTGCAGCAGCTCAACAAGCGCTCGGTGCACCGCGCGATGGAAATCATGGGCGCCCGCGCCGCGATGCGCGCCGGCACCGAAATCCAGGCGCTGGCGTTCACGACGGAGGCTTCCCGGAACTACATGTCGACGTTCCGCCGCGACGGTGGAAGCGTGAAATCACAGCTCGACCAGCGTGACGCGACGTTCGGGGATTATCGGACAAGGAAGGAGTAGGGCCGCTTCTTACCTCGCCCCGCTTGCGGGGAGAGGTCGGATCACATCGCAGATGTGATCCGGGTGAGGGGGTACAGGTCCAACCTTTAACACTAACTGTGTCGATGAGCCCCTCACCCCGACCCTCTAAGAGCGAGCTTCGCTCGTCTCGACCCCGTGAAGGACGGGGAGAGGGAGGAGTCACGGCTCAATTCGCCTTCAAGAACTCACCCACTTCCAGCAGCACGAACTCGTTGTCGTCGGCCTTGTTGGGATCGCGGCTCGAGGAGAACGGCAGGTTGTTGTCGTTGCCGACGATGATGTGCGTGTCGTCGACGCGGTCGACGTTCTCGATGGTGAAGAACGGGAACGTCAGCACGCCGTCATTGAGCGGCTTCCTTGCCTTCTTGTCGGGATCGCGGATTTTCATCAGGTCGATATAGGCGATCTTGCGCACCGGCTTGCCGGCGTTGGCGTCGTTAAGCTCGACCTTGTAGACGCGCTTGAATTTGGCCAGGTCCGGGAAGCAGTTTTCACCGCGGGTGCCTTGCGGGCAGGCCTTGTCCGCGGTGCCTTCGCCATTGTCGCGCTCGATGATCAGGCCGGAGGAGGCGTCGATCATGTTGAAATCGCCGATCGCGTGGCCGTTGGCCTCGAACACATAGTGCCAGTAGCGCCCGGTGAATTTTTCCGCCGCGACGTCGAATTCGAGGATTCGCGCGGCTTCCTTGCCGTCGACCTTTTCAACATCCTTTTTCTCGGCATCCCATAGCGGGCCTTCCAGCAGGCCGTAGAGGAACTTGCCGTCCTTCGATCCGCCAAAGCCTTCATAGCCCTTGGAGCGGCGCAGGTTGACAGTGGTGTAGCTGGCTCCGGGCGCGCCCGGCGACTGCACCGACCAGTGATCGGGCGAACGCACCGGCTTGCCGTCGGCGGTGGTGTCGAACACGGCGAGCACTTTGCCGGTCTTGTCGGCTTTCAGGATGTAGGGACCGAATTCATCGCCGATCCAGAAGGTGTCGCCGATGATCTGGAAACCTTCGGTGTCGAAGTCGGCGCCGGTGAGGTAGCGCTTGGCGGTGGCTTCGTGGACGATGCGGAACGGCACCTTCTTTTCGGGGTCATGCAGGAAGACGGTTTCCTGGCGGTCGATCTTGCCGGTCGTCCAGTCGATCTTGTGTCGATTGAGATACAGCATCGAGTCGGCGGAGTTATAGCGCGAGCCCATGCCGTTGTCGGTGAGCACCCAGAACGAGCCGTCTGCCATCACCTTGATGCCGGAATGGCCCTGCAGCGGCTGGCCCTTGAAGGGCAGCGAGACGCCGGTCGGGCGCTCATAGGATTTTCCCATCACGCTGCCGACGGCATCCACGCGGCGACCGGTGGTGTATTTGCCTGATGTCTTGAGATCATCAGGCGCGTCGGCGGGGGCCTCGACAAAGGATTGCGCGGGGAGGACGGCGTGGCCCTTCAGCGTGGCGGGAAACTCGCCTTCGCCTTGCGCAAACGCGGCACCTGTAGCCAGAAAGACAGAGGCGGCGGAACAGAGCAGTGACATGCGCATGGTAAGATCTCCTGTGAGAAGCGATGCCGTGTTCTCGGAGGACCTTGCAACAGCCATCTGACAGTTTTGTGAAACGCCGGTGATGCCGTTGGATAATCGTGCGGCCTTACGCCGCCCGCGCGCACGAGGATCCTTGGGCGGCTACCGGGTCGCGACCGGTCGCATGGTTTGCGGCAGCAGGAACGGTACGCCATGGTCGGTATATTCGACCGTGACATCCACCTCGAAGATGCGGCGGATGGTTTCGGCCGTGATGGCGTCGGTGCGGCCGCCGTCGATCGCCAGCCTGCCGCGGTGCAAGAGCACGATCCGGTCGGCGAAACGCATCGCCAGGTTGAGGTCGTGCAGCACCGCGATCACGGCGGTGCCGCCCCGCGCGCGCAGCTTGGCGGTTTCCACCAGGTCGATCTGGTGGCGCATGTCGAGGCTCGAGGTCGGCTCATCCAGGAGCAGCAATCCCGGCCCGTGCTGCGCCTCGCCGCAGGCGAGTTGCACCAGCACGCGGGCAAAATGCGCGCGCTGTTGTTCGCCGCCGGACAAAGTCGGCAATTGCCGGTGGCTGAAGCGCTCCAGCCCGACCTCGTGCAGCGCCGTCCCGACCAGCCTTTGCGCGGCGGCGCGGCTGTTGTCGCCGGCCCCCATGGCGACGATCTCTTCGACCGTGAACGGGAAGGTGACGGTGACATGCTGCGACAGCATGGCGCGATGCTGAGCCAATTGGCGCGGTCTGTAGGCGTCAATGTCGCGCCCCTTGAGTTTGACATGGCCGCGGGTCGGGCGGAGGTCGCCGGACAGCATCCGCAACAGCGTTGATTTACCCGCGCCGTTGGGCCCGACGATCGCGACCATCTCGCCGGCAGCGACGCGAAGGTCGATGGCGTCGACCAGGGTCGCGTCGCCGATCCGCAGCGAGACCGAGCGCGCTTCGAGGATCGGGTTCATAGCCCGACCAGCCCGCGCTGGCGCAGCAGCATGGCGAGGAAGAACGGCGCGCCGACCGCCGCGGTCAGGATGCCGATCGGCATTTCCGCAGGCGCAACGATGGTGCGAGCCAGCGTATCGGCGCCGACCAGCAGGATCGCACCTGATAATACCGAGGCCGGCAGCAGCAGCCGGTGCGCCGGGCCGATCACCAGCCGCAACAGATGCGGCACCACGATGCCGACAAATCCGACGACGCCGCAGATCGACACCGCGACGCCGGTCATCGCCGACACCAGCACGATCGAAATCCGCTTCAGCCGCTCGACGTCGACGCCGCTGTGAAACGCTTCGGCCTCGCCGAGCACCAGCACGTCGAGCCCGCGGCCAATCCACAGGCAGGCGATCAGGGCGAACAGAAGTACCGGCGCCAGCGTGGCGACCTTGGGCCAGGTCGCGCCGCTCAGCGATCCCAGCAGCCAGAAGGTGATGTCGCGCAACTGGCGATCGTCGGCGATGAACACCAGAAGCCCGATGCCGGCATTGGCGATGGCGGCGATCGCCAGCCCCGCCAGCAGGAAGATCGCAATCGAGGTCCGGCCCGAACGGCTGGCGATGCCGTAGAGCACGATGGTGGTCGCCAGCGAGCCGAAGAAGGCCGCGAGCGGCAGCAACTGGTTCTGCATGAAGCGCAGGCTTTCGCCGAGATGGCTGTCGGTGAACACGATCGCGCAGGCCGCCGCAAAGGCGCCGCCGCTGGAGACGCCGACGAGGGCAGGATCGGCCAGCGGATTTCGAAACAGCCCCTGCATGATGGCGCCGGACGCGGCGAGCAGGCCGCCAACCATCGCCGCCGCCGCGATCCGCGGAATCCGGATCGACCACAGCACGAGCTGATCGCGCGCCGCCAGCGGATGCGGCGACGCATCGCTCCACAGGCCGAGGGCCGCCGGAAGCCGTGACAGCGGAATTCCCGCAGCACCCATCGTGAGCGCGATCAGCGCGGCACCGGCCAGCGCCAGCAGCAACCCAATCAGCGTCAGCGTGGCGGCGGGCCGCAGCGTGGTGCCGCTGCGACGCTGTTTCGCGCCGTCCGCCTCGGCCGGTGCCGCCGCGGTCATTGCCGGCAATTTGCCGTCAGCGCGGCCGGCGTGAAGCTCGCAGCCTGCGGCGCCAGCGCCGGATAAAGCTTGACCGAGAGATCGCGCGCAGCGGCGGCGGTGCGCGGGCCGAAGCCGAGCAGATAGAGGCCTTCCATCGAGATGAAGGCCTTGTTCGTCACCACGGGCGTCATCGCGAAGGCCGGATGGACGTAGACCGCTTCGGCTTCCAGCGAATCCTTGCTGCGCTGGATCGAGAGCACGACGTCGGGCCTGGCCGCGACGATCGCCTCGTCATTGATGATCTTGTAGCCCTCATAGCTGTCGATCGCATTGACGCCGCCGGCCAGCGCGATGATTTCATTGGCCGCGGTCTTCTGGCCCGCCGCCATGGCGCGGCCGTTGAGCAGCGACATCACGAACATCACGCGCACGGGTTTTGTCACTTTGGCGCGCAGCGCACGCAGCTGCGCCAGGTCGCCGGATACCGCCGCGGTCAGGCATTCCGCCCGCGCGTCGGCGCCCATGGCGTGGCCGACCAGCTTGATCTTGTCGAGCAGGCCCTGTTCGGAAAAGGTTTCGGGCACCAGCACCAGCGGCACCTTCGCCGCCTCCAGCACGTCCATGGTTTCCTTCGGCCCAGATCCCTGCACGGCGAGCACGAGCGAAGGGTTGAGCCCGAGCACGCCCTCGGCCGAGAGCTGGCGCATATAGCCGACATTGGGTTTGTCGCGCAGCGCCGACGTCGGATAGAGGCTGGTCGCATCGACACCGGCCAGCCGGTCCTCGAAGCCCAGCGCGTAGAGGATCTCGGTGATGGCGCCGCCGATCGAAACGATCCGCGCCGGATCCGAGATCGTGACGTCGAGGTTGCGCGCGTCATGCACCGTGATGCCCGCCGCAAGCGCGGCGCCGCCAATGGCGAAGGCGCAAGTGGTGGCGAGCAGAGCGAGTGTGCGACAGATTGCCATCAGGGATCACTTGGTCAGGATCAGCTTGTTTTGCGACGTCAGCCGCAAGCGGTAATTCTCTTCGCCGTGTGCAATGATGATCTCGCGTTCGGTTGCAAACAGCTCGCGGCTGTCGAGCCGGTTGCCGCTCATGACCACCGATCGCCCCGCAACAGGGGGATCCCCTGCTTTCCCAGTGGCGTCTCCGAGTTTGTCTCCGGAAGGTGCGGCCATCTAATTCTGTTGTGCCCCAAAGAAGTTCTTATGATCCAACCTTGTATAGTTGGGCCGAAGCGCAATCCAACCGTGGCAATTTACAATAGATATAAAGTGTGCCCTGCGGTCATTGACCGTCCCGACGCCACCGCTTAACCAATTATGACAGAATGCGGGCGGGGGAGCCCGCGTTCGAAAAGTGGTAGCCAGCAAGCAGCTCGCACGTCGCGTAGCGCCCGCCAGCCAGACCCGAGAAATAGATAACAGGTTGGGGTTGTTATGGCTGACGGGGCTAGGTATCCGCGCGCCCTTCTTTTGGGTGCGTCGGTGGTGTCATTTGCATTGCTGATGGGCGATGCCGCGGTTGCGCAGACCGCGGACACGCAGGAGACCGGTCGTCCATCGGAGCGGAAAAAACAGGCCAAGCGCAAGCCCGCCAAACCGCAAGCGGAGCAGCAGGCAAGCGCGCCGGTGTTGAATGCGTACGCGCAGGTCGGCCGCGCACCGGTGCAGTCGCTCGATACCATCACGGTTGCGGCATCGAAGACCGAAGAGCGCGCGATCGACGCGCTGGCGCCGGTCAGCGTCGTGACGCTCGAACAGATCCAGGGGCGTCAGGCCTCTACGGTCGGCGATCTCCTCTACAATATCCCCGGCGTCTGGGTACAGAATCGCGGCGATGAGCCGTCCACCGCAATCAACATTCGCGGCCTGCAGGATTTCGGCCGTGTCGCCGTGGTGGTCGACGGCGCCCGGCAGAATTATCAGCGCACCGGCCATTTTGCGAACGGCTCGTTCTTCCTCAATCCCGAACTGATCGCCGGAATCGATATCGTGCGCGGCCCGACCGCGAATATCTACGGCTCCGGTGCGATCGGCGGCGTGGCCTCGTTCCGCACCAAGGACATCGAAGACGTGGTGCGGCCGGGCGAGCGCTGGGGCGTGGATGCCAAGACGATTCTTGGAACCAACTACGGCCGTGCGATGGGTTCGATCTTCGGCGGCGTTCACGTCAACCCGAACGTTGATGTATTTGCCGGCGGCACCTACAGCACGCAGGAGAACTACAAGGACGGCACCGGCTATGAGGTTGCCAATACCGGAAACCGTCTCAACAGCGGTATCGGCAAGCTGACGGTGCGCCCGGCCGACGGGCACGAGGTCAAGCTCGGGGCGATATTCCAGGAGAATATCTACAGCGTCGGCCAGCCGCCGCGCCGCGCCGGTGATCCTAATTCGACCAATGCGAACGGCACCAACAACCTCAACGGAACGTCGATCTACGCGACCAACGTGAAGAACTACACCACCACGCTCGGCTGGAAATATTCGAAGCCTGAGGACAAGTGGTTCGATTGGGACGCGAAGGTCTACTGGAACCGCACCGACAACGACCAGATCAAGACGGGACATACGACCACGACGGCATCGACCTATTGCGGCGGAGTCCCCGGAAATGCGGTCTCCGGCTGTATCGGCAGCAACCGTGGATATCTGCTCGACACTGTCGGTGTCGACGTTCACAACACGACACGTTTCGAGACCTATGACTGGCGTCACGCCGTTACCTACGGGCTCGATGCGTTCCAGGACAAGGTATCGACCGAAGACCTTCGCGGAACCTCCGAGGTTACGACTCCGGGCGGCCGGCGCACGGTGTCCGGCGGCTTCGTGCAGTGGAAGGCCAACTACACCTCGATGCTCGAAGTGGTGGGCGCTCTGCGTTACGACAATTACAAGCTGGAATCGGGGACGACGTCCTCCAGCGGCGACCGCTTGTCGCCGAAGATCACGGTCGGCCTGATGCCCCTGGCCGTGGTGACGCCCTATGTCAGCTATGCTGAAGGCTACCGCGCGCCGTCGATCACCGAGACGCTCGTCAACGGCCCGCATGCCGGCGCCACCCCGCAAGACTCGTTCTTCCGCTGTCCGTCGGGCACGCCGGGTCCCGGCGCCGATTCGACATTCTGCTTCGTGCCCAATCCGAACCTGCGGCCCGAGGTCGGTAAGACCAAGGAAATCGGCTTCAATCTGGTTGCCGGCGACAGCATCCGCGGCAAGTTCAACTTCTTCCGCAACGATATTACCGACTACATCGATCAGGTTGCGTTCGGAACGCCGGTCGTCGTTCCGGGCTTTGGTAGTTTCTTCCCGTTCCTGCAGTACCAGAACGTTGCGAGGGCCAGGATCCATGGTTTCGAGGCCGAGGCCATGTATGACGCCCAACTCTGGTTCCTCGGGGTCGCCGGAACCTTCCAGGAAGGCAAGAATCTTCAGACGAATCTCGGTTTGTACAGCGTCCCGCCGCAGAAAATCACGACAACGGCTGGTTTAAGATTCCTCGAGAATAAGCTGGTGGTCTCCGTGATGTGGACGTCGGCGAAGGCAAACAGGGACATTCCGGTGACCTATACGCCGGCAACGTCGTACGATCTCGTCAACCTGTATCTTCAATACAAGCCGACGCCCGACCTAGTCCTCAACCTCTCTGCCGAGAATATCTTCAACACGTACTACCGGCCTTACGCCATCCCGGTCGGCAGCACCGGCGACACGCAGAACGACGTGAAATGGGCGAGTGCGGGTCCTGGAATGGTCTTCAAGGGCGGTCTCAAATATCATTTCGGAGGCACCTGATCGGAGTAAGAACAACCGGCGCTCTTGTTTAAGAGATTGCCGCCATCAAGGCTCCGGACCGTGCTGATGTCCCAGCGCGGCCTCGGAGCATTTCTGCGTTACGATATGATCGGGGCCAAACCGGCTACGACGACAACCAAGGAGATTTCCATGTTTATCGCGATGAACAGGTTTCAGGTGAAGTTGGGCCAGGAGCAGGCTTTCGAGACGGTGTGGGCGACGCGGGAGTCCTATCTCGGCAACATGGCCGGCTTCGTCGAATTCCATCTGCTCAAGGGTCCGGTAGCCGACGACCACACGCTGTATTCGTCGCACACCACCTGGGTCGACAAGGCCGCATTCGAGGCCTGGACCCGCTCGGAAGAGTTCCGCCGCGCCCACGCCCGCGCCGACAACAAGACCGGCGAAAGCCTGTACCTCGGCCATCCCAAGTTCGAAGGCTTTGAGGTGATCCAGTCCGAGCGCAAAACCAGCGCCGCCGCCTGACCGGGAGGCCTGCATGTCGAGCACGCAGAACGCCGATCTCAAGGCGTATATGGCGGAAAATCCGGGCGCCGTGATCGAGGACGTTGCGCGCGAGCGCAACGTCACGCCGCGCGCGGTGATCGAGGCGCTGCCCGGGACGATGGTCCGCATCGGTGCCGGCAGCCATTTCGCCGCCGCGATGCAGGACATCGCGCAATGGGGCGACGTGACGCTGATCGTCCATACCAGCGATGCGATTTTCGAGTTCACCGGCGCCATCCCGGCGGGCGAGGTCGGCCGCGGCTATTTCAACCTGATGCAGCCGAAGGGATTGCACGGCCATCTCAGGCATGAACGCTGCGACGCGGTCGCCTTTGTCGAGCGCCCCTTCATGGGCAAGGCATCGGCCTTCGTCGCCTTCATCAATGTCGATGGCGGCATCATGTTCAAGGTGTTTGTCGGCCGCGACGAGACCCGCGCGTTGCGCGGCGATCAGCTGAAGCGTTTTCAGTCGCTCGCCGACAGCCTTGCTTCGGCAAAGGCGGCCTAGCCAACCGCGTTGTTGTCAGCCGGGAGGTAATCATGCAGCAGAATGTGCTCAGATCGGCGATCGGTAGGCTGGCGGCCTTGTTCGGCGCTGGCGTGGTAGCATGCCCGGGGGCGGCGCTTGCCGCAACTGATACCGCACTACTGCCGCGAAATCTTTCGCCATGGAACATGTTCGTCAACGCCGACATCGTGGTGCAAGCCGTGATGGTCGGACTGGCGTTTGCCTCGCTGGTGACCTGGACGATCTGGCTGGCGAAAACGCTCGAGGTCAGGCGCAAGACCGCGACCGCCAGGCGGCGGATCTCCCTGCTCGAGGCCGATACGGTGCTCGCCGACGTCGAGAAGCAGTGCCGTGGCGGCGGCGACGCGGTGGCGCAGATCGTGCAGTCCGCGGCGCGCGAAGCCAGCCTTTCCGGCGGCATCGCCGATGACGGTTTCAAGGAGCGGATCGCGCTGCGGCTGGAGCGGGTCGAGGCCGCGATGTCGCGGCAGATCGCGCGCGGCACCGGCGTGCTCGCGACCATCGGCGCCACCGCGCCGTTCGTCGGCCTGTTCGGCACGGTGTGGGGCATCATGAATGCCTTCATCGGCATTTCCGAAGCCCACACCACCAATCTCGCGGTGGTCGCGCCCGGCATCGCCGAGGCGCTGCTGGCGACCGCGCTGGGGCTGGTGGCGGCCATCCCCGCGGTGGTGATCTACAACCATCTGACGCGCACGATCTCGGCCCACCGTGCGCTGCTTGGCGACGCCTCTGTCATGGTCATGCTGCTGATCAGCCGCGAGGGCGATCGCGGCTCGTTCCGGCTGGCGCGCGCCGCGGAGTGAATCATGGGCGCTAGATTGGGCACACGCGCAAGCTTCGGCGGCCGGTCGCGCGGCGGCGACGACGATCTGGCCGAGAATCACGAGATCAATGTCACGCCGTTCATCGACGTGATGCTGGTGCTGCTGATCATCTTCATGGTCGCCGCGCCGCTTGCCACCGTCGACCTCGGCGTCGATCTGCCCGCCAGCGCGGTCGAACCGGCGCCGCGTCCGGACAAGCCGGTGTTCGTCACGGTGAAGCCGGACCTGTCGGTCGCGGTCGGCGAGGACATCATCGCGCGCGACACGCTGACCGCGACGCTCGATGGCGCCACCAGGGGCCGCAAGGACGAGCGGATCTATCTGCGCGCCGACAAGGCGGTCAGCTATGGCGACCTGATGGAGGTGATGAACCTGCTGCGCAACGCCGGCTATCTCAAGGTCGCGCTGGTCGGCCTCGACGGACGTACCTGACCGCCATGAATGCGTTCGCGCTGCATGACGCCACTGATCACGCCGGGGTGCGGCGCTGGGGCACGTCGAGCATTGCGATCCTCGCAGCGCATGCCGCGCTGATCGCGCTGTTCATGACCTGGTACACGCAGCGGCCGCCGCCGGGCGCTACCTTGCCTGCGATCATGGTGGACATGTCGCCGGTATCGGCGGCGCCGCAATCGACTGAGCTGGAGCGCGCCCCTGACCAGCTGATGGAGCAGGCCGACGCCTCGCCGCCGGAGCCGGTCAAGCAGCAGGAGGTGGTCGAGGAGCAGATCGCGCCGACCCCGCCGCAGGAGAAGCCCGAGGTGGTGGCGCCGCCCGAGCAGAAGGTGGAAATGAAGCCGGCGGCCGAGCCCGCCAAGCCCGTCCCGACCGCCACGCCGACACCGGTCAAGCCAAAGGTGGTCCGACCCGACGCGAAGAAGCCGAACCAGGCGACACCCGCGCCGCGCACCGCGGCGCCGCCCCGTGTTGAACGTCAGGCCCAGGCCGCCTCCGCGGCCAGCGCCGGTGCATCGGCCTCGGCGCTCGCATCCTATAATCAGCGCGTCCGCGCGCATCTGATGCGTTTCCACCAGTACCCGTCGGGCGCCAACGGCCAGCGCGGCGTCGCGCGGCTGTCCTTTACGGTGAGCCGGGGCGGACAGGTCAGCGGAGGCCGCCTCAGCGGATCGTCGGGCGTTGCCGCGCTCGACGCGCAGGCCTCGGCGATGATTCGTCAGGCTTCCCCATTTCCCCCGATCCCGCCCGAAATCCAGCAGGGATCGATCAGCTTCACGATCCCTGTGGCGTTTACGGTCAGATAATCGGTCGTCTATTCCTTCACCGCGCCGGTCAGCGACGAGACGTAATAGTCGACGAACAGCGAGTAGAACAGCGCGACCGGCAGCGAGCCGAGCAGCGAGCCCGCCATCAGCGCGCCCCACTGATAGACGTCGCCGGTGACGAGTTCGGTCAGGATCGCGACGGGAACGGTCTTGTTGGCGCCGCTCTGGATGAAGGCCAGCGCGTAGATGAACTCGTTCCAGGACAGCGTGAACGAGAAGATGCCGGCCGAGATCAGGCCGGGCACCGCCAGCGGCAGCGTGATCCGCCGCAGGATCTGCAGCCGCGTCGCGCCATCGACCAGCGCGCATTCCTCCAGCTCATAGGGGATCGACTTGAAGTAGCCGATCAGGAGCCAGGTGCAGAACGGCACCAGGAAGGTCGGATACACCAGGATCAGCGCCATCGGCGAGTCGAACAGGCCGAATTGCACGATCACGGTGGCCAGCGGAATGAACAGGATCGAGGGCGGCACCAGATAGGCGAGGTAGATGCCAAGGCCCACGTAAGGGCTGCCGCGGAAGCGCAGCCGTTCGATCGCATAAGCGGCCAGCGTCGAGGCGAACAGCGACAGGAAGGTCGAACCAACCGCCACGAACATCGTGGTCTTCAGCCAGGTCGGATACGCGGTATTGAACAGCAAATGCTTGATGTGGGCGATCGTCGGCGAGGTGATCCAGAACGGGTTGTGCTCCTTGTAGTTCAGAAGTTCCGCGTTCGGTTTGAACGAGGTGATCGCCATCCAGTAGAACGGGAACAGCAGGATCAGCACGAAGCAGGACAGCGGCAGATAGATCATCATCACCCGCCGCGCCCGCGAATCCCACGACATCGTATCCGGCGTGGCGCTGGCGACATTGCTGTTGCCCGGTGAGGCGGCTACGTCAGTCATTGGCTTCTCCTTGCTGCCATTTGCGGCGGGCGAGGCCGAAGTAGCTGAACAACGTCGCGAAAACCAGGAACGGGATCATCGACACCGCGATTGCCGCACCCTCGCC
Organism: Bradyrhizobium sp. AUGA SZCCT0182; assembly: GCF_018130185.1. Lineage (NCBI taxonomy): Bacteria > Pseudomonadati > Pseudomonadota > Alphaproteobacteria > Hyphomicrobiales > Nitrobacteraceae > Bradyrhizobium > Bradyrhizobium sp. AUGA SZCCT0182. The sequence continues at coordinate 37,829 of NZ_JAFCLY010000050.1, forward strand.
GAGCTCGCCGCCGGCGATGCCGCGCTGGAACGCCAGCGTTGCCAAGAGATGCGTCGAATTGACCGGCCCGCCACGGGTAATGGCGTAGACCAGCTGGAAGTCGGTGAAGGTGAAGATGATCGAGAAGGTCATCACGATGGCTAGAATGGGCATCATCATCGGCAGCGTGATGAAGCGGAAGCGCTGCCAGGCGGTGGCGCCGTCCAGCATCGCCGCCTCATAGAGCGAGGGCGAGATGGTCTGCAGGCCCGCCAGCAGCGAGATCGCCACGAACGGAATGCCGCGCCAGATGTTGGCGACGATCAGCGAGAACCGCGCCGGCCACGGCGTGCCGAGGAAGTCGATGTTTGTGGTGCGGACGTGCAGCACGTCGACCAGCAAATAGGAAATGATCGAGAATTGCGGGTCGTAGATCCACCAGAACGCCAGCGCCGACAGCACCGTCGGCACGATCCACGGCAGCAGGATGATGGCGCGGAGCAGGCTCTTGAGCGGGAAGTGGTTGTTGAGCAGCAGCGCCAGCCAGAAGCCGAGCGCAAATTTTCCGATGGTCGCGACCGCGGTGTAGAACACGCTGTAGAACACCGCGTTCCACCACAAGGGATCCTTCAGCAAATACTGGAAGTTCTCCAGACCGATGAAGACGCCGCGCTGGCCGATGGTGGTGTCGGTGAAGGCGAGCCAGACGCCGAGGCCGAGCGGGTAGGTGAGGAACACCGCCAAGAGGCCGATCGCCGGCGCAAGGCACATCACGATCAGGAACGGCTTGTAGTCGAACAGGCGCACGATCCAGCCCGGTTGCCGCTGCTCAATGATGCGTCGAGGTCGAGAAGGTAGGGTCGTCACAGACATTAGATGGTTGTCCCGACTTGGTCAGTGTCATTCCGGGGCGATGCGAAGCATCGAACCCGGAATCTCGAGATTCCGGGTCTGGTGCTCGCGCACCATCCCGGAATGACGGAATTTTACTTCTGCAGCGACGGCGTTACCGCTCCTGGCGCCGGAAGTAACGCTTCGCACGCTGCTCCGCCTCAGCGGCGGCGGTTTCCGGCGTCGAGGCGCCGGTCGCAACCGCTGCGCACATCTGCACCAGCACGTAATCGGCGTTGACAGCACCCGTTGCGGTCGTGATCGGGCCCTTGTAGCCGTCGTAATACGTGCTCTGCATGGTGTTCTTGAAGATCGCGACCTTGGGATCCTCGGACCAGACCTTGGCTTCGGCGTAGGCGGCCAGCGGTTGCGACCAGTAGCCGGAGTTGGCGTTGAGCCACGGTTCGTACTGGTCCTTTTCCAGCATGAATGTCAGGAAGGCCTTGGCGGCGTTGGGGTACTGGCTGTGCTTGAACAGCATCGCGTTCAGTGTCAGGCCCGCCATCGGCGAAATCTTGGCATTGCCCTTCGGCAGCAATTGATGCTCGCTGTCCTCGGCGATCGCCTTGGTCGCCGGATCGTTCTTCAGCGAGAAATACAGCGAGACGCCGTTGGCGGTCAGCGAGATTTCCTGCGCGGAGTAGGCGCGGTTGTTGCTCACGTCGTTCCACGACGGTGTGCCGGCGATGAAGGTCGCGTACAGTTCCTTGACCCATTTCAGCGCCGCGATGGTCTCCTTGCTGTTGATGACGATGTTACCGGATTCATCGAGCAGGGCAGCGTTATGCGACCACAGTACCCAGTTGGCAAAGCCGTTGCCGTCGCCCTTGGCGTTGCCGAGCGCGAAGCCGGCCGGCTTGCCGGCCTTCTGCAGCTTCTGGCACAGTTCGAGAATTCCGGCGTGATCTTCCGGGACTGTGTCGTACCCGACCGACTTCAGGATCGACTTGCGGTAGATCAGGGGGCCGGCGGTCGCGCCGAACGGCAATCCGATCCAGGCACTGCTCTTGCTGCGCTTGCCGTACGTCTGCGCCAGCGGCAGCCAGCCGCCGTAGCGCTTGCCGAGGTAATCGGCGACGTCGCTCAGTTCGACCAGTTTGTCGACGTAAATGTGCGGCGCGTCGGAGAAGCCGATGATCATGTCCGGACCGGCGCCGGAATTCGAGGTCACCGCGGTCTGCTGATTGATGTCTTCCCAACCGACGAAGTCGACCTTGACCTCGACCCCGGTCTCCTTGGTGAACTTGGCGGCATTGGCGCGGAACACGTCCTCGTCGGCCTGCACGAAGCGAACCGGGCGCAGCATGCGCAAGGAGGCGCCTTTTTCGATCGCAAACTTGGGCACCGGAACATCGGCGGCCTTGATGGGCGATTGCGCCGATGCGCCGGTTGCGGCGAGCGCGGCGGCGGAAACGCCCAATACCAGCGCGTCGCGGCGGGTAATATCGTTCTTCATTATAATCGTCTCCCTGTTTTTCCTGCTCCCGGCGTTGATCGCCGATGAACTTCGCGGCCTCCGGTTCCCAGCGGAACCGAAGGGTAGTGTTTTCTTCCCGGTGCGTTTTCCCGGGCGCGGACCGTTCTCCGCTTCGCCCGACGACGCGTTCGGCCGTCCTAGCTGTTGGGACCGCGATCCATGCTGACGGGCTGCCAGCGACGAAGCGAGGTGTTTTGCAGCACCGACGGATTGACGCAGCTTACCGGCCACATTCCGGACAGCACCAGTGACAATTCGTAGCCCACACGGCGCTTGCGCGCTTCGTCGAAACGTGCCGATGCCGAGGCGACATGCGCCGTCAGCGTGACGTTTTCCATCGAGAGCATCGGGTTGTTGTGCGACGGCGGCTCGGTTTCCAGCACGTCGAGGGCGGCATGCGCGATCCAGCCCTCCTGCAGCGCCTTGATCAGCGCTTCCTCGTTCACGGTGGCGCCGCGGCCGGTATTGATGAAGATTGCGCTCTTCTTCATCTGCTTGAAGTGCTTCTCGCCCAGCATGTGATGCACCTCCGGCCGTGCCGGTGCGTGCATCGACAGGAAATCCGACTGCGACAGCACCTCCGACAGGGTCGCCGGGAGCACGCCATGGTCGGAAATCAGGGTTTCCTGGATGAAGGGGTCATAGGCGATCATCCGCAGGCCAAACGGGGCTGCGCGCTTGGCGACCGCGCGGGCCACCCGGCCGAACGAGATGAAGCCGAGCGTCTGCCCCATCAGCCGCGGAATCTTCAAAAGCTGGGGCCGACCTTCGGACCAGCGGCCGGTGCGGACCATCTTGTCCTGCTCGACCAGGCGGCGGAAGCCCGAGAGCAGCAGCATCATGGCGTGGTCGGCGACCTCCTCGATGAAGGTGTCGGGGATGTTGGTGACGGGGATGCCGCGGGCGGTAGCGGCTTTGACGTCGACGCTGTCGACCCCGACGCTGCCGAGCGTGATGACCTTGCAATTATCGAGGGCGTCGATGACCGTTTTCGAGATCCGCATGCCCTTGGCGTAGATGGCATCGGCGGTGCGGGCGGCAGCGATGAATTCCGCCTCGTTGGCCGGCGCCTCGATGATTTCGGCCCCGATCGGGTCCAGCGCCTCCATTTCATAGTTGTAGCCGCCGCCGGCGACCGTGAAACTCGCGCCTTTCGGCGTCAGCACCCTGAATTTTGACATTTCCTGCTCCCGATTTGACCGTTCGGTGTTGATTATGGCCGCGGCAGCTCGCCGTTGCCTCCCGAATTTTACGCGCCCTGATCAGTTTCTCGCACAATCCCGGCGCATAGAGACCAATGTTTTTTGCATGTCGGGGCTTCTACGGAGAGGCTTCGTAACAAAGCGCTAAAGGCTCGCACGATAACGTGCGGCGAATCAATTCGCCAATCGCGTCCCCTGCGCATTCCCCGGAGATTCCCCTGTGAAGCTTTCAAATCTGAAGATCACCCCCAAGCTCGGTATCTTGGTGGGGGTGACGCTGCTCGGCCTGTGCGCCGCCGGCGTGCTCGCGGGCTACCTGATGCAGCGCGAGATGCTGAACGCGCGCATCGACCAGACCAGGGCGATCGTCGATATGGCGCTCAACATGGCCGCCGGCCTGAAGAAGCAGGTCGATGCCGGCCAGATGACCAAGGAAGCGGCCATCGCCGAGTTCGGCAAGCGCGGAAACACCCTGACCTACGACAAGGGCGCCGGCTATCTGTTCGGCACCGCCTATAACGGCATCACCATCATGGCGCCCAATCCGGCGCAGGTCGGCACCAACCGCATGGACGTGGTGACCAACGGCCGAAAACTTTCCCAGGAACTGATGGATGGCGTCAAGGCCAACGGTTCGATCCTGCTCACCTACGAATATATGAAGCCCGGCGAGGAAAAGCCGATCCGCAAGATGGGCTACGCGGTGGCGGTCCCCGGCTTCGACATGTATGTCGGCACCGGCGCCTATCTCGACGATCTCGATGCCAAGCTGAAGCCGATCGCGTGGCTGCTGGGGCTCGCCATTCTCGGCATCGGCGTGATCGCGGGCAGCATCGCCTGGATGATCGGTCGCAGCATCTCAAAGCCGCTCGGCGAACTCGGCGCCCGCATGCAGGCGCTGGCCGACGGCAAGCTCGACGGTGAAATTCCCGGGCTCGGGCGCGGCGACGAGGTCGGTGCGATGGCGGCAACCGTGCAGATCTTCAAGGACAACGCGGTGCGGATCCGCGGCCTCGAACAGGCCGAAGCGGCGACACAGGCGCGCGCTGCAGCCGAACGCCGCAACGCGATGGAGAACATCGCCAGCGATTTCGAGCGCAGCGTCAACGGCATCGTCCGCTCGGTATCGACAGCCGCCACCGGCATGCAGAGCACGGCGCAATCGATGACGGCGACCGCCAGCGACGCCAGTGCGCGCGCTGCCACGGTTGGCGCGGCATCGGAAAGTTCGTCGAACAATGTCGGCACGGTCGCGGCCGCAGCCGAAGAGCTGTCGAGCTCGGTGGCCGAGATCGCCCGCCAAGTGGCGCGTTCCAGCGACATCGCCAGCAAGGCGGTCGGCGATGCCGAGCGCACCAACTCCACCGTCCAGGCGCTCTCCACGGGTGCCGAGAAGATCGGCGAGGTCGTCAAACTGATCCACTCGATCGCTGCTCAAACCAATCTGCTGGCGCTCAATGCGACGATCGAAGCGGCGCGCGCCGGTGACTCCGGCCGCGGCTTTGCGGTCGTCGCCTCCGAAGTGAAGGCTTTGGCCAACCAGACCGCGAAGGCGACCGAGGAAATCTCGGCCCAGGTCGCGGCGATGCAGGCTTCCACCAGCGAGGCGGTCTCCTCGATCGGCGGCATCACCGAAACCATCGCGCAGATGAGCGAGATCACCGTGAGCATCTCGACGTCGATCGAACAGCAGGGCGACGCGACACGCGAGATCGCGCGCAACATCCAGTCAGTGGCGGCGGGATCGAGCGAGATCAGCGCCCATATCGGCGGCGTCACCACGGCGGCGGCAGCCACCGGCAAGGCGGCGTCCGACGTGCTCTCGAACGCGCGCGAGCTCGACAATCAATCCGGCATGCTGCGCAACGCGGTCGACGAATTCCTCGTCAAGGTCCGGGCGGCGTAACCAGTTCTCGGCGCTAATCTCTTCATGCCCGGGATTTCGCGAAGCGCGCCTTCGCGATGTCCCGGGCATGATGCTTTTGGACCGGGGGCGGGCCTGCTATTCTGCCGTCTTGAGCTAATTTTTCCCGGAAGCTGGCATGACCGATCGACGCGCGCGTCCCGTATCCAATTCGGAAGCAGGGGTTCTTGAGCTTCTGCGTCTATTTGGCGACAGCCAGCCAATGGCGGACGAATATGCGGCCTTGTGCCTGCAGAAGGCGAAAGCCCTCGAGCCCGCGCTGAGAGCGTTTGAATACCTGCCTGTCGATACCGCGCGGCGGCCAGGCCCGCTCTCGGGCATTCCGGTGGCGATCAAGGATATCATCGCCACATCGGATATGCCGACGACGAACGGTTCGCCCGTCTATGCCGGTCAGGTTCCAGCCGCAAATGCCTGGGTGGTCGAGCGGTTGCGCAATCTCGGCGCGACGATCTTCGGCAAGACGGTATCGACCGAATTCGCCTGGCGGCATCCGGGACCGACGGTCAACCCCTGGAATCGCGAGCATACGCCGGGCGGATCTTCGTCAGGTTCGGCGGCCGCCGTTGCCGCGGGACTGGTGCCGCTGGCGCTCGGCACCCAGACCCTCGGTTCGATCATCCGGCCCGCCGCGTTCAACGGCATCGTCGGATTCAAGCCGAGTTTCGGCGCCATCCCTCGCATCGGCGTGCATCCGCTCAGCCCGTCGCTTGACCATGTCGGCTTCTTTGCCCGGCGGGTCGATGATGTCGCGTTCGCATTGTCGCATCTGGCCGGCTCGAGCGATCGCGATCTCCATGGCCGGCCGTTGCCTGCCTTTACCGTCGAGATCGACACCGGTCTGCCGCCACTGAACAAGCCGCGCCTTGCCGTCGTGCGTTTTGCGAAATGGTCGCGCGTTGAAGGCGAACAGCAGAAGGTGTTCGACGCTGCAATCGACAAATTGCGTGGCGAGGGCGCCATTCTGGAGGAACTTGAATTATCCGAACTCGACGACGCGAACTGGACGACGATCAATTGCATCCTGTCGAGCGAGGCTGCCCTGATATTCGCCGATCTCGTCGCAAATTATCCGGACCGTACCAGTGATCATCTGAAGTCGCTCGTCGAGAGCGGCAAGGCTCATTCGGCGACCGGCTACCTTGCGGCCAAGGCGTTCCAGGATGCCTGGCGCCACAGGCTGACTTCGGAAATGTCGGGCTATGATGCCGTGCTGACATTGCCTGCGTTTGGCGAAGCCCCGCGCGGCCTGCACTATACCGGCGACGCGGAATATTGCGCGCCGTGGACCTTGCTCGGCGTGCCGGCCGTCACCCTTCCGGCCGGATTCGGCAAGAATGGTCTTCCGCTCGGCCTTCAAATCGTCGGCCCGTATCTGAGCGATCATCGTATGCTGCGGGTCGCGAAATGGATTGAAGGCGCTTTGGGCTTCGAGCCAGGTATTCCGACCGGCCTCGCTTCGTAGGGTGGGCAAAGCGCAAGCGTGCCCACCAATCCAGATCACGGTCCGTCGGTAGATGGTGGGCACGGCGCGATGCGCCTTTGCCCACCCTACGATCTACCCCCTACTGCTTCTCGATCCCCGCGTCGGCGATCAGCTTTTCCCACAGCACCAGCTGCTCCTTCAGGAACGCGTCGAACTCTTCCGGCGTGCTCGAGAAGGCCTCCATGCCGCGCTCGGCGAGCTGGCTCTTGGTGTCCGGCCGCTCGACGATCTTGCGGATTTCCGCGTTCAGCCTGGTGACCATGTCCTTCGGCATATTGGCCGGGCCGAAATAGCCCTGCCATGAGCTGATGTCGAAACCCTTCACCGTGGCGTCCATGGTGGGCAGGTGCGGCAGCAGGGCGGAGGGTTTTTTGGTGGTGACGGCCAGCGACTTCAGTGCCTTGCCGTTGACATGCGGCAATCCGGTCAGGACGTCGATGAACATCATCGAGACGCGGCCGGCGATCACGTCGGTCAGCGCCGGCGGCGAACTCTTGTAGGGGACGTGCAGCAGGTCGATGCCGGCGAGGCGGGCAAACGTCGCGCCGGAGACGATCGCCGACGAACTGCCGCTGGCGTAGGAGTATTTGCCCGGCTCCTTCTTCGCCAGCGCAATCAGTTCGGCGACCGAATTGGCGGGAATGTCGGGATGGATCACCAGCATGAAGGGCAGGTCGCCGGTCCGCGCGATCGGCGTGAAATCCTTGATCGGATCGTAGCTCATGGTCTTCAGCAGATACGGATTGGCCGAATGCGTGGTGTTGGTCGTCACGAACAGTGTGTAGCCGTCCGGTGCCGAACGGGCGACATAGCTCGCCGCGATCGAACCATTGGCGCCCGCCTTGTTCTCGATCACCATGCCGACGCCGAGCGCGGTGCCGAGTTCCTTGGAGATGATCCGCGTCGTGGTGTCGGTGCCGCTGCCGGCGGCGAACGGCAGCACCAGCGTGATGTTGCGGTTCGGATAGGGGGCCTGCGCGGAAGCCGCTGATGCCAGCGCCAGCATCAAAGGCGTTAGCACTGCAATGCGCCGGTATCGTTGCAAAAAAGCGATCATAAGGTCGTTTCCTCGGTGGGTTTATTGACGGTTGGCGGGCAAGCTAGCCTGCCCGGAGCGAAAGCGGAAGGCGGCTAGGCGCTACATCCGGCCGCAAGGGTTTCATGCCCGGCTCGAAGCCCGCCGCGATGCGATCACGACGCCGGCCAGCACCAGCGCATAGCCGACCAGGTGAAACAGCCGCAACTGCTCGCCGAGCAGCAGGATCGCCATCGCCGAGCCGAACACCGGCACCAGATGGAAGAACGGCGCGGCGCGGTTCGGCCCGATCAGCGCGATGCCGCGGTTGAAGAACGTGTAGGCCAGCGTCGAAGGAAAAATCAGGACATAGGCCAGCGTCGCCAGCGTCAGGAAATCGAATTTCAGCACGGCACCGGTCGAAAACTCCCAGACCGAGAACGGCACCAGCATCATCGCGCCGCAGCAGGTGGTGAAGGAGATCAGCGACAATTGATGCGTCACCGGGCGGCGCAGCATCAGCGCCGAGTAAAGCCCGAACGACACCAGCGATGAGCCAAACATCACGTCGCCCTTGTTGAAGCTGATGCTGGCGAGCGCTCCGAAATCGCCGCGCAGGATGATGGTCAGGACGCCGATCAGCGAAAGCGCAATGCCGGCCAGCTGCGCGCCGGTCAGCCGCACCCCGAACAGGACCAGCGACCACATCGCCACGAACAGCGGGCCGGACGACTGGATCAGCAGCGCGTTCAGCGCCTGGGTGTATTGCATCGCCCACCAGGAAATCGCGTTGTTGTAGGCAAAGCCGATCAGCGAGAGGAACAGCATCAGCGGCAGATGGGCGCGCAAAACCTTCCAGTCGCGCTTGAGATGCGGCCAGGCGAACGGCAGCAGGATCAGGAAGACGCCGAACCAGCGGATGGTGGTCAGCGTGATCGGCGGCACGTGGTCGCCGACATGCCGCGCCAGCACGATGTTACCCGCCCAGAACAGCGAAGTCAGGGTCAGCAGGACGTAAGGCTGGTTGTTGAGCCAGCCGACCGGATCGCGGGCGGGCGGCAGTGGCGCGGGGCTGGTCATGGTCTCGCGGGAGTTGTGCCGGATTTTCGCCGCGCGACAAGTCCCGAGTCTGCAATGCTACTATGGCTGGAATGCTACAATGTCCTGAATTCGTCTGAGCTGGCCGGGAGCAAGTCATTTAGGAGCAAGTTATGGGCGTCGATCTGTTGAATGTCAGGGGTCTCAAGGAGCTGGCGCATCAGGGGCCGGTCGTGATGGTCAATCTGATGCGCTTCCGTGAGCGCTCGCTCGACGGTGACGGGTCAGGGTGGGATGCCTATTTGCGCTACAGCGCGCTTACCGTGCCGATGATCAAGGCGCGCGGCGGCACGCTGCTATGGACCGGCGACGCCAAGGCGGTCGCGCTCGGCGCGCAGGAGGGCAATCAGTGGGATTACCTGGCGCTGGTGTACTATCCCGACGTCTCGGCCTTCATCGACATGATGACGTCCGCGGATTACGAAAACCGCTGCGATCCGCACCGCCACAATGGCTGCGCCGAGCATGTGATCATTTGTACGAATGAGGCGTACAGCAAGTTCGGGATTGGGGCGTCGCCATCCCCGAGAGTCTGAGCGAAGAACGTAAAATGCCCGGCACAAGGCCGGGCATGACGGCGTTCGCTATCAAGCGCTATTCGTCCTACTTCTTATAGGCGGCGACCACGGCTTCACCGTCGGCGCCGGCCTTCTTCGACCAGTCGGCCGTCAGCTGCTCGCCGATTTTCTCGAGGCCGGACTTCAGCGCGGCAGGCGGCGGCAGCACCCTCATCTTGTTCGCCTGAAGCTGCTCGAGATACCACTTCGCCTTTTCTTCGGCGAGCTTCCAGCCGCGTTCTTCGGCGACCGCCGCCGCCTTGAGGATCGCTTCCTGCGTCGGCTTGTCGAGCGCGTCGAACGCCGCCTTGTTCACGAAGGTGACGTTCTTCGGAATCCAGGCCTGTGTATCGTAGAAGTGCGTCATGGTTTCCCAGGCCTTGCTGTCGTAGCCGGTCGAGCCCGAGGTCATGAACGCGTTGACGACGCCGGTCGCCAGCGCCTGCGGCAATTCCGCTGCCTGGATGGTGATGGGCTGCGCGCCGACGAGTTCGGCGATGCGCGAGGTCCCGACATTATAGGCGCGCCACTTCAGGCCTTTCATATCCTCCACGGTGTTGAGGTCCTTCTTGGCATAGATGCCCTGCGGACCCCACGGCACCGCGAACAGCAGCATCAGCCCCTGCGACGCGAGCTTCTTTTCGACAGCGGGTTTCGACGCCAGCCACAGCTTCTTGGCCGCCGGATAGCTCGTCGCCAGGAACGGGACGACATCGACGCCGAACAGCGGGTCCTCGTTCTCATGCAGCGAGATCAGTACTTCGCCCGCCTGCGCCTGACCGGTTGCGACCGCGCGCTTGATTTCCGGCGCCTTGAACAGCGACGCTGCCGCATGCACGGTGATCTGCAGCTTGCCGCCGGTGGCGTCGCCGACGTCCTTGGCAAACGCGATCAGATTGACCGAATGCGGATTGTCCGCCGGATAGGCCGCCGGAAGATTCCATTTCGTCTGCGCCATTGCGGGAGTGATAAGCGCGGGAACGAGCGTTGCGGAAATCGCAAGCGCCGCGACGCCGGCAGCCATTGCGCACGTCTTAACAAGCCTCAACATGACAATACCTTTCTCTAGCCAGGGAACGCTATCCGCGGCAGCAGCATCACGATATCAGGAAACACCGTGATGATGGCAACCGCCAGAACGAGCAAAAAGAAGAACGGCAGGGCCGCCTTGGCGACGGTGTTGGAATCCTTGCCGCTCATGGTCTGCAACACGAACAGGTTGAAGCCGACGGGCGGAGAGACTTCAGCCATTTCCACCACCAGCACCAGGAAAATGCCGAACCAGATGAGATCGAAGCCGGCCTGCTTCACCATCGGAATGACGATGGCGGTGGTTAGCACGATCATGGAAATGCCGTCGAGGGCCGTGCCGAGCACGATGTACATCACGGTGAGCGCCGCGATCAGCGCATAGGGACTGAGCTGGAGACCGTTCACCCAGTTCGCCAGCGCCAGCGGGATGCCGGTATAGGCCATCGACGTGCCCATGTAGGAGGCGCCCGCCAGGATCAGCAGGATCATGCAATTGACCCGCGTTGCGCCCATGACGCTGGCCCAGAACGCCTGCCAGGTCAGCGCGCCCTGCCACCACGCGATCGCGAGCGATCCCAGGACGCCCCAGGCCGCACATTCCGTCGCCGTCGCCCAGCCCATCAGCAACGACAGAAAGACGAAAGCGATCAGCAGCAGACAAGGGAACAGATTGAGTGATTCCGAGATGCGCTTGCGAAAGCTCATCGGCGGGTCGGCCCGCGGCGTGCGCTTCGGATTGGCAAGCGACCAGACGGCGATGTAGCCGGAGTAAAGCGCCATCACCAGCAAGCCCGGCAGAAAGCCGGCGAGGAAGACCTGAATGATGGAGACGTTGGCCTGCACGGCGTAGACCACCATGGTGATCGACGGCGGGATCAGAATGCCGAGCGTGCCGGCGCCGGCCAGCGAGCCGAGGCTCAGGCCTTCGTCATAGCCGCGTTTCTTAAGTTCGGGCAGCGCGATCTTGGCTACCGTGGCGCAGGTCGCTGCCGATGATCCAGAGACCGAGCCGAACACGCCGCAGGCGAGCACGTTGACGTGCATCAGCCGGCCCGGCAGCCAGTTCAGCCACGGCGCAAATCCACGAAACATTTCCTCCGAGAGCCGCGTGCGGAACAGAATTTCGCCCATCCAGATGAAGAGCGGCAAGGCTGCCAGCGACCACGACGCGCTGTTGCCCCACACCGTTGTCGCCAGCACGCTGCCCGCCGGAATGGCGCCGCCGGCGAATTGCATGCCGGCCCATCCCGTCGCCATCAAGGCGACGCCGATCCAGACGCCGGCACCGAGCAGCAGCGCAAGAAATCCCAGCAGGATGGCGGCGATCGAGAGCAGCTCCATGTCAGACCCCGCTCTGCATGGCGCGCTCGACGATCTCTTCGGCGCTCTTTGGTTTCGGCAATTCGTAGCGCGGCGGAAAACCGCGCAGGACGTGGATCAGCTCATCGACAAAGGCGATGAAGAGAATCACGAGGCCGCCGCTGTAGCCGAGCTGCGGGATCCACAGCGGCACCGCGATGACGCCTTGCGAAATGTCGAAAAATTTCCACGACTGCCAGGTCATGACCGAAGCGTGCCAGGCGAAAAAGCCGATGAAGCCGGTGCCGACGAAGAGCGCGGCGATCTCCACATAGTGGCGGACGCTGTCGCTGAGGCGGTCGATCAAAAGACCGACGCGGATCATCTCGCCGTGCTTGAACGTATGGGCGAGCCCGAGGAAGGCCGTCGCCGCCATGCACCAGGAGATGAAATCATCGCCTGCCGGAATGTTGATGCCGAGCGGCCGGCCGGCCGACAGCAGCATCATCAGCACGAAAATCGCAATCAGGAAAAGTCCGGCGAGATAGCCGGAGAACAAATAGAGCCGATCGAGAAGCAGGCGGATCATCGTGTGTTCTTTCCCCTCACGCGCAGATTGCCCGGAAGCAATAGACGTACCATTTCAGCCAACCGTCCCGGCCGGAAATGCCCGTCAGCCGTGCTCGAAACGGGCGACTGAAGTCAATCCCGGAAGCGCGGGCAGGGTTTCCGAGTTGTTCAGAGCCGTCAATGGGACGTTCTGGGAATGCCGAAGAGGACCGCCACGAACTATTTCAGCGCCAGCACGACCTCACCCGCCGCCGGATCGGTGACGCCGAGACCGCCGCCGAGGTCTTCGAGCGTATCGCGGAAGGAATTGAGGGTCGCGATCATGTTCGGCCGCGCCGCGACGCACGCGTCCATGTCTTTCCACTCGGCGATAATGCAGTAGGAGCGGTCGCCGGACTTGATGATGTTGGCGTGCGTCAGGCCCGGCCACGTCGCTTCAACGTTCTTGTGGGCATCCAGAAACTCCTGATCGCGTCCTGGTTTCACTCGGAAACGCACCGTATTGAAAGCGGTCATCGGCCTTCTCCCCTCGCCTTTGAGGGGGCCGAGGATACCCAGCCTGCACACGGTTGCGCAATACAATAGGGTCCCTGACCCGCCGCCGCGAGCAGTCCTATGCCTGCAATGCGAGAATGTCCTGAACTCGTCTGACCTGCTGACCTTGCGCCTCTTTGGTTGGTCCCGCGGCCGATTGCTCGGGACGGCGCTTCTCAACTCTCATTCAATCACCTCGTCGGCGCGCACAAGGATCGATGGAGGAATGCTCAGACCGAGCGCCTTTGCGGTCTTCAGGTTGACCCCAAGCTCAAACTTTGTCGGTTGCTGGACCGGAAGATCGGCGGGCTTCGCGCCCTTCACGATCCTGTCGACGTAGCTGGCGGCGCGCCGAAGCATGTCCGGCGTGTTGGCGCCGTAGGCCAGCAGCGCACCTGCGCTGGCAAGTCCGAACGGCGGTGCAGCAAACACCGCCGGCAGCCGGTGCCTGGCGGCTGCCTCGATGATCTGGACGCGGTTCACGAAGAACATGCCCTCGATCGTCGACACCAGGAGCCCGTTGGCTTGTTCCCGCGCTTGCGCGACGGCGCCTTCGAGGTCGTTGGGCTGGCGTGCCTCCACCGGGTGGACGGTGAAGCCCAGGGCCGGGGCCGCCGCCTGCACCTCCTTCAACACGAGCGTCGCATCGAGGACTGCCGGGTTTACGAGTACAGCAAGCCGGGACAGGCCGGGAATGGCCTCCTTGCACAATTCGACGTTCTTGCCGACTTGCTCGACCATCAGGTTGGAAAAGCCGGTGATGGTTCCGCCGGGCCGCTGAAGGCTCGCGACGAACCCGAACCCAACAGGATCGGACACGTTCGCCATCACGATGGGGATCGTCGTGGTCGCCTGCTTCAGGAGCCGCAGGACCGTCGCGGAGGGCGCCACGATGACATCGACCTTGAGCCGCACCAGCTCTTCGGCAATGCCGGGCGCAAGCTCGACCTTTCCCTCCGCGAAGCGTGCCTCGATTGCGATCGTCTCGCCCTCGACATAGCCCAGCTCACGCAGCCCCTGGCGGAACGCCTCCTGAAACGGCGCTACCTCCGATCGGGAAGCAATCCAGACAATGCCAACGCGCGGAATTACCGACTTCTGCCCATGTGCTGCGAGCGGCCACAGCGCCGATCCGGCCAAAGCCCTGGCGAAGTCCCGCCGATGCAATAACGCCGCCATCGAACTCTCCGTCATGAGCGAGCACGTCTCAGAACCGGCCCTAGAACTTTCGTACCAGATCCGGCGTGATCTCGCTGATGCTGCGGATGCCGAGCAGCGCGAGGTCGCGGTCGATCTCGGCATGGAGCAGACTGATGGCGCGCTGCACGCCGGCCTCGCCGCCGGCGATCGCAGCATAGAGGAAGGGACGGCCGACCCAGACGAAATGGGCGCCGAGCGCCAACGCCTTGATCACGTCGGTGCCGCGGCGGATGCCGCCGTCGACCATAACCGTCATGCCTTTCGCCTCGGCCGCAATCTCCGGCAGCGTGCGCAGGCCCGACATCGTGTAGTCGAGCTGGCGACCTCCATGGTTGGAGAGCATCACGCCATCGACGCCGCTCTCGCGCGCGATCCGGGCGTCAGTGGGCGAGACCAGTCCCTTGACGACGAGCTTGCCCTTCCAGCGCTTGCGGATCAGTTCGACATGCTTCCAGGCCAGCTGGTCGCGGGCGCCGATGTTGCGCATCAGATTCTTGGCCAGCACCGGCGGGCCGCGCTGCGCGTCCATGTTCTCGAAATGCGGCATGCCGTGGTTCTTCACGGTGCGCAGCCACGTGCCGAACAGCCAGTGCGGATGGGTTGCCGTATCCCAGGCGACGCGCGGCGTGATCGCCAGCGGCACCTGAAAGCCGTTGCGGATGTTGTTCTCGCGGTTGGGCGGCACCGGCACGTCGGCGGTGACGACGAACGTGTCGTAGCCGGCCGCGGCGACGCGGTCGACCAGGGGCTCGATACGGGCGGGCAGGCCCGCCAGATAGGCCTGGTACCAGGCGGCCGGATTTTCCCGGCGCACGTCCTCCAGCGTGATCAGCGAGGAGGCGGAGAGAATCATCGGCACGTTTTCGGCGGCCGCCGCCCGCGTCAGCACGATGTCGCCGCGGTAGGCGCACAGCGCCGAGGAGCCCATCGGCGGAATGCCGAACGGCGAGGCGTAGGTCTTGCCGAACAGCGTCGTGGTCTGGTCGCGGCCGGAGACGTCGTTGAGCACGCGCGGCACGAAACCATATTCGTCAAAGGCTGCGCGGTTGTCGCGGACCGCGGCGTCGGTCTCGGCGCCGCCGGCGATATAGCCATAGAGGAATTTCGGAATCCGGCGCCGCGCCGTCGCTTCGAAATCGTCGAGCGAGAGATAGCGTTTCAAGGCGCGCGGCACCTCGCTCGTGGCGCGGGTCACGGTCGGCGGCGGAGCGGTCAGGCCAGCGGATTTATCGAGCACGGCGGAGCAGTCCCTGTTCTTGGTTTATTATCGGGCAATACGCTATCGCCTGGCGGGGGGCGCGGCAAACTTGCTATTGTTGATGGACTGGCTGAGATCGATCAGCATTTTCCGGGCTTCTTTCAGCGCCGTGTCGGACTTCTTGTCGAAGCTTACGATCAGTTCGCGCATCGAAATCACGGTCGGCAGCAGTTCGCCGCCATATTTGTCGCTGCCAAGCCCGCCGAGGAAATCCGTGGTCTTGGTCAGGGCGCTGTCGACGGAACTGATACCTGCATCGGCGGTGCCGATGATGCTGCTGATCCGCTCGCCACTGCCAGAGAGCGAAGCCGTGAATGTTTCGAAATTGCGTAGCGTGTCTTTCACCGCGACTTCATTGTCGGCGATCACCTTGTCGACGTTGCGCAGTGCGACGCGGATTCTTTCCTGCATGTCCAGCAGTCCTTCGGGATCCGCGGTCAGTTCGGGAATGCCGTCGGCGCCGAGCGGCGGCGGATCGACCGTGCCGCCGGTAAAGGAGATCGCGGCGATGCCGGTCAGGCCCTGGAATTCGAGGCCGACCTGGGTGTCCCTGCGTACCGGGGTGTTGCCGTCGATCATGGTGAGCACGACGACGCGGCGCGGATGGTCCAGTTGCATCGACACCACTTCGCCGACCCGCACGCCTGCGAAATTCACGCTGCCGCCCTGGCGCAGGCCGGAGGCGGAGCCCTCGAAGATCACCCGGAACGGCGTCTTCTGCTTATTGCTGGCGAATTTCTGATAGCCAAGGAACGAGCCGAGCGACCCGGCGATCAGCGCCAGGGTCAAGGTCCCGATCATCAGATTGCTGGCGCGCGCCATCAGTGAAATCCTGCGAAGCAGGTCCGAGTGATAGCGGATTTGGCGCGGCAAGTCACCGCAACCAGGCTGTCCAAAACTAGCTGGTCGCGGGCCTTCGCGACGCCACAAAAACCCCGGTCAGGACCAGCGCAAACCCCAAGAAGTGGAACGGCTGCGGGTGCTCGCCGAGGAAGACGATCGACATCACGGTTCCGAACACCGGCACCACGTGAAAGAAGGGGGCGGCGCGGTTGGCGCCGATCAGCTGCACGCCGCGATTGAAGCAGAGATAGGCCAGCGTCGAGGGAAACAGCGCCACATAAAACAGCGTCAGCAGGTTGGCGGTGTCGATCCGCATCAGGGGCCGCGCGAACAGTTCCCAGATGAACAGCGGGATCAGGCACGCAGCACCAGCGCCGAAAGTAAAGGCGACGAACGACAGGCCGTGGATGGCGGGGCGTTTCAGCGACAGCACCGAATAAAGCCCGAAGATCGCCAGCGCCACGATGAAGATGAGGTCGCCTTTGTTGAACTCGATGTTCTTGAGCGTGGTGAGATCGCCGTGCAGCAGGATCACGAGCACGCCGGCCAGCGACAGCAGAACCCCGCCGGCCTGAGCCAGCGTCAGCCGCATGCCGAACAGGACCAGCGACCACACTGCGACGATCAGCGGCCCGGCCGACTGCAGCAGCAGCGTGTTGAGCGCCTGGGTGTGTTCGAGCGCCCAATATTGCAGGGTGTTGAAGGCGCCGATGCCGGTGATCGACAGAAAGATCATGATGCCGAGGCGGCCGCGGATCGCGGCCCAGTCATGCACCAGATGTTTCCAGGCAAACGGAAGAATGATGAGGAACGCGAACGACCAGCGCAGGAACGACAGCGTCACCGGTGGGATATGCCCGGCGGCGAGGCGGCCGACGATGGCGTTGCCGGCCCAGCACAGCGCGGTGATGCTGAGCAACAAATAAGGCTGGTTGGCGATCCAGGTCGCGGGCTGCGCGGGCGCGTTGGGTTCGGAAGCAGACATTCGCAAAAACAAGGCCCGGTTCATGACGCCGCGGCCCGCCCGGCGATGCAAGCCGGGCCGGAGAAGGTCGCCCGGCCTGTGTCACAGACACCGATTTGCCGCGTTCATCAATGGGGCAGATGCATCGCGACCATGCGCGGAGGGAGATGCGCGGCGTTCCGGTTAACCCGCTTGGTCGGGGCCCGCGGCCTGACGCTTGACGATCTGCTCGGCGAGCTGGATCAGCATCCGCTTGGTATTGGCGTCCTGCAGCTCGCGGAACACGCGCAGCAAACGCAGTTCGAGCAGCGCCTGCATCGTATCGGCATTGGCGTTACCGGATTGCGGCTTGGTCGACGGCGACAGGCCCTCGAACAGATCGTGGGAAACACCGAGCGCGTCCGCCACCTGCATCAGGCGGCCGACGCTCACGCGGCCCGACCCGTTGTTGGTTTTCGGCGTCGGCTGGCCAGCGAGTACTTCCGCAAGATCGTTCTGCGAAAGCCCGAGCGCGAGCCATCTTGCCTTCACCAGTTGATCGATTTGCCCGTCGGTCGACTTGCTCATGTGTCTCGCTCAGCCAATCTTTGACCGTGATTCTTTCATGAAACCAGCGAACAGATTCACCAGCGGCTCACCCTTGTAGGTTTTCTGCAAATCGTCGGGATGGACAAACTCATCCCGAAACCACGGATATTTGCGGCCGTCGAACGCCTGGATGGTCCAGTCGATCAATTGCTTGACGCGTGGAATCCGCTTCGCATCGGGATGGTAGGTGAGCCAGATGTCGAGCGGAAACTGGACACCGAGATCGAGCGGAATCAAGGGCCCGGCGATCGCCGGTATGTAGGTCGGCAACCAGCCGATGCCGGCGCCTTTGGAGACGGCCCAGACATGCGCGCTGGAGACGTTGTTGCGCATCGCGACAAAGCCGAGCTGTTCGCGTCCGGCATGCCGTTCGTACATCTCCTTGCCTTTGGTCTGCTCTGCGTCCTGAATCACCATGCGATGATTTTGCTGCAGGTCCTTCAGGTCTGTCGGCATGCCGTAGATTTCGACATAGGACGGACTGACGAACGGCATGATGTGAAGCCGGCCGATCTTGACCCGCTTCAGGTTGGGATTAGCGGGCTCCTCGAGTTGCACCGCGACATCGGCTTCGAGCCGGAGCACGTCCGCCGATCGCATTTCGCATTTCAGATCGACCAGCAGTCCGGAGTAGACCCGCTGGAATTCGACCAGCCGGGGTGCCAGCCAGAAAGTGCCGAGCCCCTCGGTCACAGCAAGCCGGACCTCGCCGGTGAGCGCCGGCGTCGCCCGGCTTAGCGCGCGGTCGAGCCCGAAGGACGCCTCTTCCATCCGCTTGGCGGCGTCCAGAACCGCCTCGCCTTCCGGCGTCAGCCTGATGCCGTCGACGTGGCGGGTCATCAGCGGCGTCTTGTATGTATTCTCCAGGACTGAAATGCGCTTGCTGAGGAAATTGGCGGACATGTTCAACTCCGCAGCCGCGGCGCGGAAACTTCCGGTTCGGGCGACGGCCAGGAAAATCCGGACCAGATCCCAGTTCGCCATTCGTCCCGGCATGTGCGCGCCGCTGTGCGCGCCCCTGCGCTCACCTGAGTGCATACAAATCGCCTCGTTTGTCGCCTTCTAATTTAAGGGAACCATATTTCTATTATTGGCAGAAAACCAAGTTTTACACAATCAAGAGACGATCAATGAACGCGCTCGACATCGATCTGATCAGAAAATCCGCCCGGGAGCACGCTCCCGCCAGCCGCTCGGCTCCCGCCAGCCGGTCTACGGCCCATTCTCTGGAGCGAATGACCAATCTTCAAGTGGCCAGACGCACGGTGATTTTCACCGTCGGGGCCGCCGGCATCGCCTCGCTGGTTGACAGGGCCCGCGCCGACATACCGGGATTAACCAAGAACGAAGTCCTCCAGGCGGCGGCACGCCACAACCCCGATATTTTCTGGGCAATCGCGCGAAGCGACCGGTTCGATATCAGCGACCCCAAGGGCGACGGCTTCCTTGCGGTGTTGCCGCTAACCCACGAGGGCATGCGCCGGCTGCTCGACGGCCGGCTCAACACCAAGGATCCCGAGCTGTGCTACGTCGCGCGGCAATCGGAGCGTCCGGCCGGCATCTATGTCTGGGCGATCCACGCCAAGGGTACGCTCGCGGCAGCGATCCCGCTGGTGCTGCAGAAAATCTCCTCGCCGCTCTACCAGGGCGTCAACCTCTATTCGCGTCCCATCACCAAGGGCGGCCTGCGGGTGCTGGAGCCGCTCGGCTTCCAGCCGGGCGCAAGTTACGAGGAATTGTTCGCGCCGCATCTGCAGATGTTCGACCGCTCGAAGGATCTTCCGCGGGTCAAGGCAATGCCGCCCGAGCCGGTCACCGTCGAGGTCGTCCGCTCGATGGACGAGATGGCGCGCGTCATTGCGATCCGCGGAGCGGTCTACATGGGCGAACAGCATTGCCCGTTTGAAGAGGAATTCGACGGCAACGATTTCTCCGCCACCCATCTGATCTGCCACAAGGATGGCGAGCCGGTCGGCTGCATGCGGATCCGCTATTTTGCGGATTTCGCCAAGCTCGAACGGCTGGCCGTCCGCAACGAAAGTCGCAACGCCGGCCTGGCCGGCCAGATCGTGGACACGGCCATCGAGCTGTGCCGGAAGAAAGGCTACCGCGTGCTGTACGCGCATGCGCAGGCCCGGCTGCTCGGCTTCTGGCAGCAACGTGGCTTCAAGCGCGCGCCCGGCCGCAAGTTCGTGTTTTCCGACTTTGACTATGTCGAGGTCAAACTCGAGACCGAGAAGCATCCGCAATGTATCACCATCAACGACGATCCCTACGTGCTCATTCGTCCCGAAGGCCGCTGGGATAGACCGGGCATCCTCGAAAAATCCACCAGCCGGGGAATTTGCGAAGCGGCGGATGTCGTCCAATGAGTTCAGTCATCGATCTGCGAACCTATGTCGGCGCATCGCGTGGCCGCCTGCTGATCATGGTCGACCTGCAGGAGAAGAACTACGCCGCGTTGGCCAGGGACAACGCGCGCGACATCCAGCGGTCGCTGAACAACTGCATGGCCGCGATCCGGCATGCGCGCGAGTTCGCCATACCGATCGCGTTCACGCGGCAAGCCGAGGGGCGGGGCGATGGCCCGGGCATACTCGAACGCTCGAGCCAGTCGGCCTGGATTTCCGGTCTCGAGCCGCGGCGGTCGGACATGGTGTTCGAGCGCCAGCAGCCGTCCTGCTACAGCAATCATCTGTTCGAAAGCGTGGTCTCGCAGGCCGGAAGCTTCGCCATTGCCGGTCTGGTCGCCGAGGAAACCTGCCTTGCAACGGCGATGGATGCCGCGCGCAGGGAGCACAGTGTTACCTTCCTGAGCGATGCATCCGTGAGCCGGTCGCGGCCCAATACCGATGCTGCCGCCGTGCATGTGCTCGCCACAAGGGCGATCGAACTTTTCGCCGACGTCGCCACCACGGGCCAGTGGCTGGTCGCGACGTCACAGCGACCTCTCAAAGGGCACCGCTATGGATGAGTTGAGTGCGCGTCGTTTGCGTAATGTGCTTCCGGTGCTGGTAGAGCAGCGCAATTTGCTGGTTTCCGGCGGCGTCTCCTTTGCCGGCCATCTGGTCGATCTCGCGATCATGCAATTGCGCTTGACTCTGCACGAGATCTCCGAGGATGAATTATCCGAGTTCTCCAACGTGCTCAGCGGCGAACGAACGGATTGATCCCCAGGAGTATCGGTATGCCGGGACGCAGGTGGATCATCCTTGCGGTGTTGTTCGCGACGCGCGCGGCCATCGGATTCCAGTTTCAATCGATCGGGTCGGCGGCCAATCTTCTGATGGCCGATCTCGGCATCGGCTATTCGGAAATCGGCATGCTGCTCGGCGCCTATATGCTGCCAGGTGTCATCGTCGCATTCCCGGCCGGATTGCTTGGAAGCCGGGGCCGCGAAAAGACGCTCGGGATCGTGGGCCTAGTGCTGATGGCGGTTTCCGGCCTGGCATTGAGTTATTCCGGCGATCTCGCTTTCGCACTGGCGGCGCGCACGATTGGCGGGATCGGGGGCACGATCGTGGGGCTGGTCGCGACCAAGATGGTGGCGGACTGGTTCGATGCCCGCGAGATGGTGCTGGCGATGTCGTTCCTGCAGATGAGCTGGCCGTTCGGCGCCATGATTGCGCTGCCGATCCAGACTTACATCGCCCATTCGCTCGGCTGGCACGCGGTGATGGTGTCGGGCGCGGTCTGTTCGGTGGCGGTGCTGCTTGCGTTTGCGATGATTCCGCGCGCGGCGCAGCTGGCCGAGGCGGAGGCCGCCGGCCGCGGACGGCTGCCGCGTGCGGCGCTGGTCCCGGTGGTGATATCGGGCGCCATCTGGGGCGCGATGAATCTCGCCTGCGTTTTGTTCTTCAGCTACGCACCGCTGTTGCTGGTGGCGCAGGGATCGTCGCCGACGGTTGCGGCGTCGCTGACGAGTCTTTCGATCTGGTTCACCATTCTCGCCATTCCGACCGGTGGCTATCTCGTGCACCGCGCCGACCGGCCGATCACCGCAATCATTGCCTGCAGCTTGATCGCAGCCTGTGCGCTGATGCTGTTCGTGGAGAATTTTCATCCGACGATCGCCTGCCTGATTTTTGGCGTCGCGATCGGTCCGATGTCGGGTGCGATCCTGTCGATGCCTGCCAGGGTGCTCGAGCCGGCGGACCGGTCGATGGGCTTTGGCCTGTTCTATACCTGCTTCTACGTCCTGATGGCGGCCGGACCCACCGCCGCCGGAAGCCTGCAGGACGCCTGGGGATCGCCGTCGGCGGCGCTGGTCGCCAGCGCCGCGCTGCTGGCATCGATGGTGCCGCTGGTCCTGCTGTTCCTGGTCGTCGCCAAGCGCTGCGATTTCGCGCAGCCGAACGAGGAAGCAAAACTGCGCGCGGCGTCTTGAACCCTCACACCGTCAGCGCCGGCGCGATCGCGCCGAGCGCCTGCATCGCGTCATCAGGATCGAGCTCGACCTGCAATCCGCGCTGCCCGCCATTGAGGAACACGGTCGCGTGCCCGAGCGCGGCGGCCTCGATCGCGACCGGCACGCGCTTCTTCTGGCCGAACGGCGAGATGCCGCCGACATGATAGCCGGTGAGCCGCTCGGCATCCGCCGGGCGCATCATCTTCGCGGCCTTGCCGCCGAACGCGCTGGCGAGCTTCTTCATGCTGACTTCGCCGTCCGACGGCACCACGACGCAGACCGGCTTGCCGTCGACCTCGGCCATCAGCGTCTTCAGCATCCGGCAGGGCTCGACGCCGAGCGCCTCGGCCGCTTGCAGGCCGATGCTGTCGGCGCTGGAATCGTAGACGTAGTTGTGCAGCACAAACTTCACGCCGAGCTTTTCCAGCGTCTTTGTCGCCTGGGTGGTTTTAGACATTTGCCAGATTACTCCGCGTTCATGCCGCCGCCTTCCCGCCGCCACAAATTTTTGGGGGATATCAAAGGGTTGTCCTCCTTTTTGACGACCCCCAAAGCTCCCTTCTTGCTTGCCTAGACGGGCCGCTTCCTTTATCCGGTTGGGCTGCCTCGCATGCGAACGGCCTTAAGGTCGTGATTTGGGCTGGGCGATCTAAAGCATGATCCGGAAAGTCGGGCAGTAGTTTTCCGGGGAGGTCATGCTGAAACCACGTGAGTCGCAGGGAAACGCTTAGAAATGGCCAATGTTGTCGTCGTCGGCGCCCAATGGGGTGACGAGGGGAAGGGCAAGATCGTCGACTGGTTGTCGGAGCAGGCTGACATCGTCGTGCGCTTCCAGGGCGGCCACAATGCCGGCCACACGCTCGTCATCAATGGCGAGACCTACAAGCTGGCGCTGCTGCCGTCGGGCGTGCTGCGGCCCTCGAAACTCGGCGTCATCGGCAATGGCGTGGTGTTCGATCCGCAGGCCTTTCTCGACGAGGTCACCCGGCTGAGGGGCCAGGGCGTCGCCATCAGCCCGGAAAATCTCCGTATCGCGGAGAACGTCACGCTGATCCTGCCGCTGCACCGCGAGCTCGACGCTTTGCGCGAATCATCCAACGCCGGCACCGCGATCGGCACCACCCGCCGCGGCATCGGCCCGGCCTATGAGGACAAGGTCGGCCGCCGCGCCATCCGCCTGATGGATCTGGCCGACCTCGACACCCTGCCGCACAAGATCGACCGCCTGCTGGCGCACCACAACGCGCTGCGCCGCGGCCTCGGGCTGGAGGAGTTCGACGGCCGCGTCATCCTGAAGGACCTCACCGCGCTGGCGCCGCAATTGTTGCCCTACACCGAGACCGTGTGGCGGCTGCTCGATCTCAAGCGCCGCGAGGGCAAGCGCATCCTGTTCGAGGGCGCGCAGGGCGCGCTGCTCGACGTCGACCACGGCACCTACCCCTATGTCACCTCGTCCAACACGGTGGCGGCGCAGGCCGCGACCGGCAGCGGCCTGGGGCCGAGCGCGGTCGGCTATGTGCTCGGGATCTGCAAGGCCTATACGACGAGGGTCGGCCAGGGCCCGTTCCCGACCGAATTGGACAATGAGATCGGCCGCAAGATCGGCGAGCGGGGCCGCGAGTTCGGCACCAATACCGGCCGGCCGCGGCGTTGCGGCTGGTTCGACGCCGTATTGGTTCGACAAGCCGCAAGAACCTGCGGCATCACGGGCCTGGCTTTGACCAAGCTCGATATTCTCGACGGCTTCGACACGATCGAGGTCTGCACCGGCTACATGCTGGACGGCAAGGAAATCGACCATCTGCCGGCCGGCGAGGGCGCCCAGGCCCGGGTGGTGCCGATCTACGAGACCATCGAAGGCTGGAAGGAGCCGACCGCCAATGCCCGTTCCTGGGCGGATCTGCCGGCCCAGGCCATTAAATATGTGCGCCGGGTCGAGGAATTGGTGGGCTGTCCGATCGCCTTGCTTTCCACCAGCCCGGAACGCGAGGATACTATTCTCGTTCAAAACCCGTTCGAGGCTTAACGAGTTGTTACCCATAAGTCCGCATTGTTGAGTCGTTATGGCTGACTACTACCCGCTGATCGCCCGCGCCATTGCCGGACTGGACCCCAGTGCTCCCGGCGAGAGCCGCCGTGCGCTCTATGAGCGGGCTCGCTCGGCGCTGATCGCGCAGCTGCGCAGCGTGCAGCCGCCGCTGAGCGAATCGGAAATCACCCGGGAGCGGCTGTCGCTGGAAGAGGCCGTCCGCAAGGTCGAGTCCGAGGCCGCCCAGCGCGCCCGCGAGGCCTCGCGGCCCGGCGGCGCCGGGGCTGCGCGTGGCGGCGACGCCTTCCGCCGCGCCAATGCGCGCCCGCCGGAATCCGGCGCGCCAGCAGCTAACCCACCCCGTCCGCGCCCGGCTTCGCCGCCGCCCGCGCGCGAGGGCCGTCCGCCGCTTGGTGACGGCGACCAGCAACGCCCGCCGCGCAACCTGCGGCCCGATTTGCCGCCGCCGCCGCCACGTCCGCCGCAGCTGCCGGCGCAGGAACCGACGCTGCCGCCGACCCGTGAACGCACCGGCGCGGCGCGCCGCGGCCCCGACAATTCAGCGCCGCAGATGCCGCAGCCTCCGGGCATGCGCGGCTTCCGCGACATCGCCGCCGACGCCGACGATCTCGGCCGCGCCGCCGCCCAGGCCAACCGCTCGGCGCGCAAGACCTACGCCAACGTGCCCTCGCCCACGCCGGAGTTCGACCGGCTTGAGCCGAGCATGGAGAACCGCGGCGCCGATCCGGAAGCGCCGTATTCCTATGAAGAGTCGCTCGAGGAGGCCGACCGCTATTCGCCGCAGGCTTCCCCGATGCAGCCGCCGCCGCAGCGTTCGCGGCTGTCGCAGGATCGCGAGCGCGAGCCGAAAAAGCCACGCCGGGTCGGCGCGGCTTTCCCGTTCAAGAGCGCGATCGCGGTCGGCATCGTGCTTGTTGTGATCGGCGCTGCGATGGTAGGGGGCAAGTCCGCCATCAACGTGGTGAGCAGCCTGTTCAAATCCTCGCCCGTCGTCGAAGCGCCGAAGGATCCGTCAGCGCCGCAGTCGAAGCCGAAGATCCCCGATCGCGTCGGCCAGCCGTCGTCGGACCAGGTGGCGCCGGTGGCGCAGCGCGTGGTGCTGTATGACGAGGACCCGTCCGATCCCAAGGGCAAGCAATATGTCGGCTCGGTGATCTGGCGTACCGAACCGATCAAGGCGAGCGGCAACCAGAAGCCTGACATCAGCGTGCGCGCCGACATCGAAATTCCCGACCGCAAGTTCAAGATGACGATGTCGTTCCGCCGCAACACCGACACATCGCTCCCCGCAAGCCACACCGCGGAGCTCACCTTCATCCTGCCGCAGGATTTCTCCGGCGGTGGCGTCGGCAACGTGCCGGGCATCTTGATGAAATCCAACGAGCAGGCGCGCGGCACGCCGCTGGCGGGGCTCGCCGTGAAGGTCACCGACGGCTTCTTCCTGGTCGGCCTCTCCAACGTCGACGCCGACCGCGCCCGCAATCTGCAGCTCCTGAAGGAGCGTTCCTGGTTCGACGTGCCGCTGGTCTACGTCAACCAGCGCCGCGCCATCATCGCGATCGAAAAGGGCGCGCCGGGCGAACGGGCGTTCAACGAGGCGTTCGCCGCCTGGGGCGAGTAGCGGGCGGCGGCGGATTGTTTCGCAACGCTTCCGTCAAGCCTGTCGAATTTTTCGCAAGATCGTCGTAAGACTGAAACCGCATCTGATCCCGCGATTGGAAGAGGACGGTCCATGAAACGCTATCTGATCTTCGGAGCTATCGGCCCGTTCGTCGGCGGGCTGCTGATGCTGTTCGCGATCACGATGGCGTCCGGCTACTGGGCCCAGACCGATTGGAAGGAGGTCGGGAAATTCTTCGGCACCTTCGCCAAGACGCTGCAATACAGCTATTTGTTCGGCGTCGTGCCGGCGCTGATGATCGGCGCCATCGACGACATCCTGTATCACGTGCGGCGGCTTCCCTGGTGGGTGCGCATATGCATCGTGGGCGCGATCGGGTTCACGGTCACGGAACTGCTCTATGGCTCGCGCGGCCCGGACACCGGCGTGACGCAGTTCATCCTTTACGGGCTGGTCGGCGGCGTGCCCGCGGTGCTGTCGTCATGGCTGGCGCACAAATATGCCGACGAACAGGCACCGGTGCATTCGACGTAAAAGCGCGACAATTTGGCACGACGGGCAAATCAGTTCTGATTGCCAGAAATCGTGTCAAGTTCTAAATTTCTGAAAATCAAAAATATTTCCCTTTCCTTCGACCCCAAATCACCTGCACATCTATGCCCATCCCGTCCCACTCAGAGGGGCGTCGGCCGTCGTCACGACGAGGGGCGGGTTGCGGTGGACGTTGAGGTTGCGATTGACGGTCGTGACTGACGCGTACGGCGAAAGCGTGTGGTCCTGGCGCCCGTAACGGCGTCAAGTCTTTCGGGAGCTAACGCTTTCGAGGGGCGACGGTGGCAATAGAGGCCGTCTCACCGGGGAGAGCGCGTTATAAGCCGTAAAGCCATTGCGCAGGGAATGTCGGATGTTCTCCGCTGCCCTGTATGCTCGTGTGCAGCATTCTTATGCACAATCGCACGCGAGACCGCGGGTGCAGCGCGCATCCGGCATTCCCTGCGCCCTCTG
>NZ_JAFCLY010000051.1:0-64791 GCF_018130185.1 Bradyrhizobium sp. AUGA SZCCT0182
CGGCCTTCCCTGCGCAATGGCTTTACGGCTTATGCCGTGATCTCCCCGGAGACGAGTTCTTGGTTGACTCCGTCGCTGCCGTTCCCGCTTGCGCTTCTCCGACAGCTTGACGCCTGCAACGGGCGCCAGGACCACACGGTTTTACCGTACGCTTAGTCCACGCCGTCGTCTCAGCGCAAACCAGCGTCCACCGCAACCCGTCCAACGTCCGTGACGACGGCCGACGCCCTTCTGAGTAGGACGGGATGGCCAAACACATACTCCTGATTCTGATTCTGGTAAACAGAAATATTTTTCATCTTGGGTCTTGACACGATTTCTGGAAACCGGAAGTGATTTGCCCGTCGGGTCAGAATGTCGCGGGTGCATCGATGCTGATCGGTCCGCGGGAGGGATCAGCCCATCCTACCTCTGCCCAAGCCCGATCAAATTGCGGCCCTTCTGCACCAGGAACGCCAGTCCCACCGGCTCGGCGTGATGACGATGCAGCGTGCGCGATTCAAGGACGTGGTGGAGATTTCCCGGCAGGGACTGCAGCTCAGCCTTCAAATCGGACGCTACCGCAGCCATCACGGCGTCGAGCTTTCGTCCCCAATCGGTCTGGTCGATGCGATCGATCGAGGTCCGCAGCACGTGTTCGATATCGTAGATGTCGGTGAGAATGTCCCTGGCGATCGAAATACGGTTGCGCTTCAAAGCGTGGCTCAGCTCTATTCGTTGGTCGTCGAGATGGTCGAGCACCATGGCGATGCTGATCGCATAGCGGGTCGCCGCGATCTCGGCGGCATTCTTGCTGCGCGCCGACCTGGTCGCGAGACGGGCCAGTTGCCATGGCACCTTGAGGTGCTTCGTCACCATGGTCAGGGCAAACGGCATCGCTTCGGGATGTTTGGCCGCGAACGTGTCGAGATGACCGCGTATCCTGGAAAGCGCGTCGCCGTCGAAATCATCCACCTTGGATGGCAACGCTTCATTGAAGGCGACGATGGCGTCGCGGAGCCGCAACGCCAGCAGGATCTTCTTGAGATCGTCAAAGCTGGCGCGGGAGCCGGTATACTGGCCAAGAGCTCTTCGTACGTCGGCAACGCCCTGCTCGGAGCCGAGAAGCCCCTCGATCGTCTTGACTACCTTGGACTGGAAGCCGGCGACGATCAGCTTGGCTTCGTCCGGATTGTCCTTCACGATCAGCTGCTTCATCTGCTCGCAATAATCGCGCGCCATCGACGGCAGCTGATCCTGGTTGATCCATTCCCAGATCGCCGACAGCGACCCGCGCGATATCTGGCCGGAATTGGCGCGCTCGGGCGAGCGGTCGACGAACAATGCTTCGATCGGCTTGAAGAAGTAGCGCGACGGATTGCCGATCCGGTTGTGGGTCTCGCCGCTTTTGCGAAACTCGGCGCGCAGTTCTGCCAGGATGATTTCGAAGCCCGAAATGTCCTCGTCATACATCTGCATCCGCTCGATTTCGACGAGCAGGCTGCTGCGCGCATGCGACGTCAAATGACCGAGGTATTTTCGGATCCGATCAGCCTGGATTTCATTCTTGGGCGTCACTTGGAAAGGATCCCTGATCCGGCCCTGATGAGCTGCCCCGAAGTGTGGAACGCGTTCCTTGCAACCGGATTACTTTTTTATCCCGTAACTTAACGGTTTGGCGCCGCAGGTTCACCGGGAGGGTATGGTCCCTCCCCTATGTGACCTCCCCCATGAATATGGCTGTCCCAAAACGCCGTCGAAAGGCTAAACTCGCGCAGGGCCGCGCGGGGACAGGCGGCCGGAGCCAATTCCATGACGCCGTTGAGCGATGAACCGCTTTCGCAGGCCATTTCCGTTTTGCTGGTCGAAGACGACGCGCCGACGTTGTGGCGGCTGCAGGATGCGCTGACCAAGGCCGGATATCAGGTGCGCGCGGCGGCGACGCTGGCCGAGGCCAGGGCCGGCCTGGCGCAGGGCGCGCCAAAGGTGCTGCTGACCGATCTGCAATTGCCTGACGGGCATGGCATCGATCTGATCCGCGAGACGCGCCAGCGCTTTCCCGACACCGAAATCATGGTGATATCGATCCTCGGCGACGAGGAGAGCGTGATCTCGGCGATCACCGTCGGCGCCACCGGCTATTTGCTCAAGGACGCGTTTCCGACCGACATCGCGGCCACCGTCCGCGACCTCGTGGCCGGGCATTCGCCGATCTCGGCCTCGATCGCGCGTTTCATCGTGCGCCGGACCCAGAACAATCCGGAGCCGCCGCCCGGCCCGCCGCTCAACACCGCCAAATTGACCCCGCGCGAGATCGATATCCTCTGGGGCATCGCCAAGGGCTTCAGCTACGCCGAGATCGCGGGCCATCTCGGCCTGTCGCGGCAGACCGTGCCCGGGCACATCAAGAGCATCTATCGCAAGCTCGAAGTGCACACCCGGGGCGAAGCGGTGTTCGAGGCAGTGCAGCAAGGCCTGATCCGGCTGTGACCGAGGACGCCGCAATCGAGGCTCCTCCCGGCGAGGTGCGCCGGCGGCTGCAGGTCTCCCGCCTGTTGCAATATGTGCTCCTGCAGGTGCTGATCGCCGCCGCCTGCGGCTTCATCCTGCGACAGCCGCTGCCCGCGCCGCCTGAAAATTATGCCGTGACCGAGTTCAGGCTGAGGCAAGGCAACACCGAGCGGTCCGTCACGTCGCCGCACTTCGCCAGCGCGCGGTCGCCCGCCGACGATCAGCCAACCTATTCCGGCCGGTTCACATTTCCGGCCGAGCAACCGCCGCGCGCCTGGTCGATCTATCTGCCGCGCTTCACCAATGCCGCCGAAGTCGCCGTCAACGGCGTCGTGGTGCTGGACACGAGGCGCGATCCGGTCGCCAACCGGCCTGACCGCTCCACGCCGCAGATCGCCGTGATCCCGTCAGCGCTGCTGCACGGCGGTTCGAACGAACTCACCATTCGCGTGCTGGTGTGGGGCCCGATCTCGGCGTTTCTCGACACGCCCTACGTTGGACCTGACGATGTCGTTCGTCCCTATTACGACCGGCGGGCGCTGCTGTTCGTCACGTTGCCGATCGTGTTTTCGGCCTGGCAAGCGATCCTCGCGGTGATTCTGACCATCATGTGGGTGATGCGACGGCATGAACCGGCTTACGGCATGCTGGCGGCGGCGATGGCGGTCGGCGTCCTGCAGGCATTTCTGTCGACCCCGCTCGACGAGTCCCGCTACGCCACGCTCAATTCCATCGCGATCGCTTCCGCGCCGCTCGAGAGCGGGCTTGTTCTGGCCTTTGGCATTTTGTTTTTTGGCCGCAAATGGCCGCGCTGGGGCGCGGTCATCTTCGCACCCAGCGTGATCCTTGCCACTGCCGGCCTGATCGGCGGCCAGGCCTCGGTCCGGTCGCTGTATCTGTTCATCGGCACGCCGACCGTCGGACTTTGTCTCGTGATGATGGCGCTGATATCAGGGAATGCGGTGCTGCGGCGGCAGGACGCCGCCAGCATCCTCTTGGGCTGCGCGGTCACCATCGTGCTGACCAGCTGGATTCACGACATGCTCTCCGTGCTGCAGATCGTCCCTGATAGACGCATCTTCTTCTCGCGATTGTCCTATTCGGCGATGCTGGTGGCGATCGGCGCGGCGCTGACCTGGCGGTTCGCGCGCGCGCTCAACCAGGTCGACAGCTTTGCCGGCCGGCTCGTCACCCAGGTGCGCGAGGCCGAAGACAAATTGAAGGCCAGTTTCGTCCGCGAGGAAGAACGTGCCCGCGCCGCGGCGCTGGCCCGCGAGCGCACCCGGCTGATGCGCGACCTGCACGATGGCCTCGGCGGCCAGCTCGTCAGCATCGTGGCGCTCAGCGAACGCGGCAATGATGCGAGCGCTGGTATCGGCGACGCCGCCCGGGCGGCGCTGAAGGATCTGCGCCTTGTCATCGACTCCATGGACGACATCGGCGGCGACCTCATGCTGGCGCTGGGATCGTGGCGCGAGCGCGCCATGGCGCAGCTCCGGCCGCATGATATCGAACTCGATTGGCTGATCACGCCGCCGGGCCTGCCGGTGCATCCGGAATTGCGGCCCTGGCACGTGATCCAGATCATGCGGCTGTTGGACGAAGCCCTGACCAATGCAGTCAAGCACGCCCGCGCGCGCCGCATCACCGTCAGCATCGAGACGCGACGCGAGCCTGACGGCCTCGATCAGGGCTGCATCACGATTGCGGACGACGGCAGGGGTTTTGCGCTGGCGCCCGATGGCGAAGCACCCGCCGAGGGCGCCAAAACGGGACGCGGCCTGCGCAACATGAGAAGCCGCGCCGCACGCTGCGGCGCCGGGTTGGAAATGACATCCGGCGCCGACGGCACGCGGGTGCGGCTGACCTTGCCGCACCGCTTTCCCGACAGCGACGCGAATGGTTGAATCGACCGAGCATGAGAGCGGCGTACTTCTCCCTCGCCCGCTCTTGCGGGGAGAGGGTTGGGGTGAGCGGCTCTCTCCTCCATCTCGATCTATCGATGGACCTGTACCCCCTCACCCGGATCGCATCTGCGATGCGATCCGACCTCTCCCCGCAAGCGGGGCGAGGTAAAAAGAACATCATGCCTCAGCGCCGCCCGACGCGGTTGACGGGGCCGCCACGATTCCACGCTGTGCCGGGGCGGACACCGACGCCGCGCGCGCCGACTCCAACCACGCCGACGCGGGGCGTCGCGACCACGGCGGCGGCCACCGGCGTCGGCCGCACCACGCAGCCCTGCGGCACGCCGGCCGTCTTGCAATAGACCACCGCCGCCTGGGCCGAGCCGGTATGAAGCGAAAGCGCCGCCACGGTCAGACCGGCGCTCAGCCATCCAGAAATCCTCAACATGTAACCTCTCCTGATTATTTTGCCGTGCAGCCTTGCGATGGACCGACCGGTCACCGCAGCCGACGTGGAGAGGTACTTGGGCCAGACCGGCGCGCGGCAACATCCCATGAAGATGGTGTGTCGATGTCGCGGGGCGTTTGCAGGGGAATTTTCGCTGCCATGAACATGGCATGGACCGCGCAGCCGGCCTCGACGAGTTTCCGCGAACCGTCGTTCAACCCGTCAACGCCCCAGCCAAGGTGATCCATGAAAAAGCCAGTTCAAAAATCCACGCCTGCCGCAACCGCCCTCGTCTCGCTGATTTTTCTGCTCGCCGGCAGTGCGCTGGCGTCAGCCCAATCCGGGCCGAGCCGCGAAGAGCAGATGGCTTGCCGTTCCGATGCCGGGAAATTCTGCGCCGAGCATATCGGCAAGCCGCCGCAGATGAACGCCTGCCTGCGCGACAACAAGTCGAAACTGTCCGACCCCTGCCGCAAGGTGGTGGAATCGCGTGGCGGATAGGTGAAGCGATCCAGAGCTTCGTTCTGCGTGCATCAGAAGCGAAGCTCAGCGACGTCGCTCGAAAAACGCGTGGGAAGGAGATCGATCAGTCCAGATCGAACAATCTGATCCGGGGCGTCTCGAGTCGCGCCGGCTCGGCCGCAAAGACCTGCCGCGGCTCGGTCTCTTCGCGGACCTTCTCCTCGACCTCGCGAAGCTCCTGATCCTGCCGCGGCCGGCGTCGTTCAACCCAGTTCTGACGACGCTCGGCCTTGCGCTTCTCCTCAGTGGCGCGTCTTGCCTCTCGCCTGATATCGGCGTCGCGTGACTTCACGTCGGCATCGCGCGCCCTGATATCGCTATCGCGCGTTTTGGCAAAAGCGGCTTCGGGCGTTCTGATCGACTCAGGATTTGTCTTTTCGGGCGCAGCTGCCTGCGTCACGGGTGCGGCGGTCGTCGGCTGTGGTGATGCTGCAGGCGGCGTGCTCGCTGCAGCTCCAGCGGGCTGCGCCTGGGTCGAGGTGGTCGTGACGGGTTCGTTCTGCGGTTGGTTCTGCGCTGCATTCGGTGCGACCGCCGCCACGTTCGGTGCCGGTTCCGACGAAGCCTTCGCCGGGATCGGCTTCTCCGACATCCGCAGCTCAAGCTTGCTCGTTTCGATCCTGGGCGCATGCGGGCTGACGATGTTCGAAATCAACATGCCGCCGCCAAGGCCCGCGACAACAGCCGCGACCACGGTTCCCACGCCTGCAAAATATGCCGTCGAAGTGCGCATGGTTCGGCTCCTTGATACCACGCGGGAAAACGCGCTGATGGAGCCGATGTTCCGATATGGGAAAATGTGGAAACGATGGAACCGGCGGCGTGCGCTGCGGCCACCGCAATCGCTCAGATCATGGAGGCTACTTTTTCGAGCCCGATGATGCGGGCGAGCGAGCGCACTTCGCTCTTCTGATCTTCGCGCAACTGGAACAACAACGGCATCGCCGCCGATTTCAGCTGCTGGACTTCTTCAGCCTCGGGATCGATCGGAATGCCGCCCGCCGCATTGGGATCGGCCTGACGCTTTGCGTGAATCTTGCGGGCGACAGCCTTCAACGCGGTCTCCACCGGCGGCCAATAAGATTCCTGCGAGGCGGAAAGCTTGAGGCGCTCCTTGATCCCGGCGATCTGGATGTCGCTGAGCAGCGCGTAGTTCTTTTGCGGGGCCGGCTTGGCGGCGGCTTTGGGCTTGGGCGGTGCCGCAGCAGGCGCCATGGCGGGTGCCGCGACTTTCGGAATTCCAAGATCGGCCGGCCCGGTCGAGGCATAGGCCTGGCGCAGCGGCTCG
The DNA here is from genome assembly GCF_018130185.1 of Bradyrhizobium sp. AUGA SZCCT0182. NCBI lineage: Bacteria > Pseudomonadati > Pseudomonadota > Alphaproteobacteria > Hyphomicrobiales > Nitrobacteraceae > Bradyrhizobium > Bradyrhizobium sp. AUGA SZCCT0182. The sequence continues at coordinate 6,656 of NZ_JAFCLY010000051.1, forward strand.
CTCAGTACGGGGGCGGCCTGCGGCGGTTCAAACGCGGCCAGCGCCATCGTCGCGATGGCGAGCTTGTCCTTCTTGCTTTCCTTGTTCGAGACCGGAGTTTGGACCGCGGTTGGTGCGGAGGCCAGTTCGTAATGCGCGGCGAACAGGGTGTCGCGGCCGAGAATTGCGGTGGCGGCGGCGCCCACCACGAGGAAACAGGTCAACGCAACGATCGTAATGACTTTGGTCAACAACGTCTCCATTCCGCCGATCCCAGAGCCTGTCGGCTCCAGTCTTTATATTTTGACGCGTTTCTTGACGCGAACCGGTATCCACCTCGCTCGAAAACGCTACCGAGGATGCCCGAAAGCTGGACGGTAATTAAGGCTTTACCATGCCGCTCAAGGGGTTAGTGCCCCCGGAAAAGCGCGAGAATCGCGTCGAATCGGCAAAAAATCAGGCCGCCGCGGCCAGATCGTAGGCTTCCTGGATGTCGGCCACGATATCGGAGGCCTCCCAGAGCGCGTCGGGGGCGACCGAGCGCAGGCTGATGGTCCAGTTGCTTTTGCCGGTGCGGGGCATGCTGAGGATGTCGAATTCGACGTTGCGGCAGAGCGGGTGCCGGTCCAGCGCGCGGGTCACCCGCCACCTGATTTCGTCGATGGTGGCCGGGGTTTTGGCATAAAACTGATCGAAATCCATCTTGCGCCCCCTTATTTGCGGATCGCCCGGCGGTGCGGCCGGCTATCCTGTGGTTCTATTGTTGGGGCGGATTTGGTTAATGGCCCGTTAATCCGGGAACGGCACGAGAAACAACCCTGCATGGCGGAAACAACTCAGGAAGCGACGACCGCCACGAACGGGCCGTCGGTCCGCGCCGCATTGCTGGCGGCCGCGGGCATTTCGATCGGCACGCTGCTGCTCGCGACCTTCGAATTGTCGATGGCCGAGTGGCCGTCCGGCTTTGTCCTGCTCGGCATCCTGCCGCTGACGGCGCTGGTGTTCTTCGGTTGCTGCCTCTGGACGGCGACGCTGCTGCTTCGCATCCCACGGGGCGGGACAAAATTCGCGATCCCGTTCCTGATGTGCGCGGCGACGCTGGCGCTGCTGGTCTACGCACCACTGCAGAAGGTCGCGCTGCAGCGAAACTTCCACTGGCACCGCGCCGATCGCGAACGGATCGTGGCCCGCGTCGAGGCCGGCGAGCTCAAGCCGAACGTCCCCTACAACAAATCCATGATCGCGCTGGGCGCAAACGAGCCCAAGGTTTCCGCCGGCGGAAACGACATCGTCATCGACACGGCCAAAGAAGGCACCTACGTGCTGTTCCTGACCTCGCGCGGCCTGAAACACTATTTCACCGGCTTCCTGCACGTGCCGCCAGGCAGCGATCCCAAAGACTTCTTCGAGTTCGACGACAAACCGCCGAGCCAGCTCGTTCACTACGACAAGAATTGGTATTTTGTGGCGAACTAGGTGAGCTGGATTTTCGCCGCCGCGGCGCGATACTCGACTAGCGTCCGTGCAACCAGTTCATCGACGCCAAGCACTTCGGTCACGCCCGAGGTGGAATGGCCGGCGCTCCAGATGTCTTTCCAGCGCTTTGGGCGGTTTTCGCGCGCGCCGATGTCGATGTCCTTGCCAATATCGATGGCGCCGCGCGCCGGCAGATCGTCGGGATCGAGGCCGGCAGCTTCGATTGATGGCCGCAGCATGTTGGTCTGCAAGCCCGTGAAAGCCGTGGTCAGCAAAATGTCGTCGGCGCTGCTGGCGACCAGCATATCCTTGTATCTCGGATCCGCCATGCTCTCGCGCGTGGCGATGAACCTGGTGCCCATGTAGGCGAGGTCGCAGCCAAGCGCCTGCGCCGCGCGCAAGGCATGTCCGTCGCTGATGCCGCCCGCGAGCACCAGCGGCCCGTCGAAGAAGCCGCGCACCGCACGCACGAACACGAACGGATTGAGCCAGCCGGTCTGGCCACCCGCGCCTGCGGTCAGCAGTACGAGGCCATCAGCGCCGGCAGCGACCGCGCGTTCGGCGTGGCGGATGCTGGCGACGTCGGCGAAGACAAGCGCGCCGGCATCATGCAACGGCGCCGCGACCTGTGCCGGCGATCCGACCGAGGTGATGACGATCTCGGGCTTGTGCCGCAGCAGCACCGCCAGATCCTGCGCCAGCCGCGCATTGGAGCGATGCACAATCAGGTTCGCGCAGATCGGCGCGGCGGGCTTGCCGCTCTCGTCCGAATGACGCTGCAAACGGCCTTCGATCTCGCTGAGCCATTCTTCGAGCTGTTCGTGGCTGCGGCAATTCACCGTCGGGAACGAGCCGATCACGCCGTTGCGGCATGCGGCGACCACAAGCTCGACGCCGGAAACGAGAAACATCGGCGCCGCGATCAGCGGCAGGCTGAGACGATCCTGAAAGCGCGCGAGAAGATCGGATGTATGCATCATCGCAACTTGAGCCGTGGCCTTGGTGTGCTAGCGGCTTTATTTTTTTGACGCGTTTTCTTCACGCGAACCGGTATCCACTTCGCTTGAAAACGCTATAGGATCAACATTGGCACGATCAAGGGCCAATTACAAAAGTTGCGGGAGGAATTTTGAAATGAACAATCCGCTGTACGCGTCTCCGGTCGCTTGCGAGCAGACGCTGCGGGCGCTGTCGCGTTACCCGGAGCGGACCGCGTTCAGCTGGCCCGGCGGATCGATCACCTATCAAGGCACGACCGAGCTGATCGGCCGCATTCAAGCCGTGTTCATGCGGCTGAACTTCGAGCCCGGTACCCGCGTCGCTTTCCTCACCGCCAACCGCGCCGACGCCTGGTGCGCGGGCGTCGCCGCGCAATTGTCGCGGCTTTCGATCACCTGGCTGCATCCGCTGGGCTCGCTCGACGATCAGCTGTTCCAGCTGGAGGACTCCGAAGCGCAGATGCTGGTGGTCGACGGCGTCACCTTTCGCGATCGCGGCGGCGAACTCGCGGCCAGGGCCGTTAGCCTGAAAACCGTGTTCACGCTCGGGCCCGCCAGCTATGGAGTCGATCTATTGACGGCAGTCGAGGCTGCCGGCAGCGCCACGGCACGCTGCCTTGCCAGGCCGAACGATCTCTCTACCCTGAACTACACCGGCGGCACCACCGGCAAATCCAAGGGCGCGTTGCGCACCCACCGCGAGAATAGCGGCGCCGCCAGCGCGATCCTGGCGGACTTCGAAATCCCGGATCGGCCGAGCTATCTCACGGTGGCACCGATCAGCCATGTCGCCGGCACCAAAGTGCTGCCGACGCTGATGCGCGGCGGCACCGTGCACATGCTGAAGGGTTTCGATCCCGAAGCCGTGTTCAAGACCATTGAGCGCGAGCGCATCAATTTTACGCTGTTCGTGCCGACGATGATCTACGTGATGCTCGATCATCCATCGCTCGACAGGACCGACCTCTCCTCGCTCGAATTGCTGCTCTATGGCGCATCCGCAATGTCGCCGAGCCGCCTCGTCGAGGGCATCGAGCGGATCGGGCCGGTGTTCTCGCAGCTCTACGGCCAGACCGAGTGCTATCCGGTGTCGGTGCTGCGCAAGGCCGACCACGATCCGAAGACGCCGGAAATGTTTACGTCCTGCGGATTCCCGATCTCGGCGTGCGAGGTCAAGGTGCTCGACGACAACGACCAGGAGGTTGCGACCGGCGAGGCCGGCGAAATCTGCGTGCGCGCGCCGCATGTGATGGCCGAATACTGGAAGCGGCCGGAGCAAACCGCCGAAACGCTCAAGAGCGGCTGGCTGCATACCGGCGATATCGCTCGCAAGGACGAGCGCGGCTATATGTTCATCCTCGACCGCAAGAAGGACATGATCGTCTCCGGCGGCTTCAACATTTTTCCGCGCGAGGTCGAGGACGTCTTGTCGCAGCATGCCGATGTCGCGATGGTCGCCGTGGTCGGCGTTCCCGACGATAAATGGGGCGAGGCCGTCACCGCGGTGGTGGTGGCGCGCGAAGGTGCGAAGCCGAATGCGGATGAGTTGATCAATCTCGTGAAAACGAAAAAAGGCTCGGCGCACGCGCCAAAGCACATCAAATTCGTCACCGAGTTGCCGATGACCGGCGTCGGCAAGGTCGACAAGAAGGTGCTGAAGGCAGGCTTCTGGACCGGCCGCGACCGGATGGTGGGGTAAATTTCCGGCTCACGCCAGCAACTGATCGAGCCGTTCGCGCAACTGGTCCTGGTGATAAGGTTTTGCAAGCCGCGGCAGATCGAGCTGCGCGCCTTCGGGCAATTCGGCATAACCGGTTGCCAGCAGGATGGGCAGCGACGGGCGCACCTGGCGCGTCGCAGCCGCGAGTTCAATGCCGGTCATCCCGGGCATCACGTGATCGGTCATCATCAAATCGATCGGCTGCTCGCTCCTGAGGATGTCGAGCGCATGCAGGCCCGAATTGGCGCCGATCACGTGGTGACCGAGGTCTTCCAGCATCTCCATGGTCGACATGGCAATCAGCGGATCGTCGTCGACAAACAGGATCACGGCCGAGCGTTTGGTGCCTTGCGTCGCCGGCGCCGGAGCCTCGACCTCCGGTGCAGCGGTAGCTATCGGGAGTATCAGCGTCGCGGTGGTGCCTTTTCCGACCGCGCTTGCAAGCCGCAAGGCGCCACCGAGTTGCACCGCCAGGCCGTGCACCATCGACAGGCCAAGGCCGGTGCCCTTGCCGAGTGGCTTGGACGAAAAGAAGGGTTCAATCGCCCGCTCCAGTGTCTCTGATGTCATGCCGGTGCCGGTATCGACGACGGACAGCCTGAGATAACGGCCAGGCTTCAACACCGGATCCCTGGTGATCTTCTGCTCGTCCAGCCTGATGTCGATCGGACCGCCGTCGGGCATCGCGTCACGCGCGTTGATCGCCAGATTGAGGATCGCAAGCTCAAGCTGGTTGGGATCGATACGCGCCGGAGGCAGGCCGTCCTTGATGTCCAACCGCACCGCGACGCGCGGGCCGAGCGAGCGTTCCAGCAGGTTGGTCATATCCTGAATCAGCGAACGGAGGTCGACCGAGACCGTGCGCAAATCCTGCTGACGCGCAAAGGCCAGAAGGCGCTGGGTCAATGACGCACCCCGTTCCGCGCCCTGCATGGCGCCATCGACCAGGCGGTGAAGCCGGGGATCGTCGGGCATGCGCTTGCGCAGCAGATCAAGGTTACCCATCACGGCCATCAGCAAATTGTTGAAATCATGCGCCACGCCGCCGGTAAGCTGTCCGATCGTCTCCATCTTCTGCGCCTGGCGCAACTGTTCCTGCGCCTTTTCACGCGCGGCGACTTCCTTCATCAGATCGGCGGTGCGCTGCTCGACGCGCTGCTCCAGTGTCGCCGTCAGTTCCGCCAGCGCGGTGCGTTCGGCGGCGAGTTGCGCGAGCAGGGCCTCGCGCTCGATTTCCGCAACCTTGCGCGCGGTGATATCGGAGCAGACGCCGACCAGCGACTTGATGCTGCCGTCCGGCCACCGTACCGCGCGGGCGCGGGTGTCCAACCAGTGCTGCGAGCCGTCGGGCCAGATAATCCGATATTCGATGCGGTAATCCCCACCGGTCTTGATCGCCTGATCGATGGCTTCGAGACGGCGCTCCCGGTCGTCGGGATGAACCGCAGCCGACAAATCCTGAAAAGTGAAAGACTCGCCCGGCTTGCGGCCGAAAAAGCGCGCGCAGGTTTCCGATGCTTCGAGTTTGTATTCCGGCAAATGCAGTTCAAGCGCCCCGAGATGACCGGCATTCAGCGCGGTCTGCAGCAGGCCTTCGCTTTCGGTCAGATCGGCGAGGATCGAGCGCGTCTGGTACTGGCGGCGCCTGGCCCGGACCGCAGAACCGACAATGCTCACAAGCGTCGTCGGATGGAAAGGGCGCTCGATGAAGGTGACATTGCCCAGGATTTGCCCGAGCCGCATCGCATCCGGATTGCGCTCGGGACCGCCACCCTGTCGCGTCAGCAGCACGATCGGGAAATCCGACCACGGCGGCTGGCTGCTCAGCCAATCTACCAATCCCCGGAGATCCGCGGTCTTGATCGCCTCGTCAGCGACGACCGCAAGGCCAGCCCCGCTTTCGATCTCATGGATCAAGCCGGCAAGATCGCTGCAGGTATTGGCGTAATACCCCGCTTCCCTGATGAGCGTAGTGGCCACGGACGAATCGCGCCCGGTCGGTGCGAGAATGACGGCGCGCTCAGACGATGCGCCCGGTTTCACGGCTGCTGCTCCTCGAACAAGCGGCGTTCCTGCAGCAAGGGCTGCCCTTCGCCGACATAAACCGGAACGCCACGCAGAACGCCATGGAAACCGTCCAGCGGTTCACCAATCGTCAGTCCGCGATTGCCGATGCGATATTCGCGAATCGTCGATTCGTGCATGCCGGTACGCTTCTTGATGACCGACATCGCACGCCGCACGCTGCCCAGCGCTTCGAAATAGCGCAGCAGCACAACCGTATCGGCAAGGTACGTGACATCCACCGGCGCCTTCATATCTCCGATCAGTCCATGCTGTGCCACCGTCATGAATGTCGCAGCACCCTGGCGGTTCAGATACTGCAGCAATTCATGCACGTGCAGGATCAGGGAATTTTCTTCGGGCATGGCGGCCTGATAGCCGTTGAGGCTGTCGATCACGACCGTCTTGATTCGGTCGTCATCGACCCGCTTGCGGACGCGATGGGCAAACTCGCCGGGCGACAGCTCCGCGGCATCGACCTGCTCGATGAACAGGCTGCCGCTGCGCTGCATTTCCTCGAGATTGATGCCGAGCCCGATCATGCGCGAAAACAACAGCCCGAGTTCTTCGTCGAACACGAACAACGCCGCCCTTTCACCGCGCGCGACCGCCGCGACAATGAAGGTGATCGCGGCCAGCGACTTGCCGGTTCCCGCAGGCCCGAGGATCAGGGTGCTCGATCCTGACTCGACGCCGCCACCCAGCAGCCTGTCGAGTTCCGCGATGCCGCTGGACATCGTGGTTCGCTCAACCGCCCTGCGAAACTCCGAGGCCACCAGCCGCGGAAAGATATTCATCCCGCCGGTCGTGATGGTGGCGTCATGATAGCCGCCGCGAAACTTCACGCCACGATATTTGACGACGCGCGCCCGCCGTCGCTCTGCGCCGTAGGCCGGCGCCAGCTCCTCCAGCCGCACCACGCCGTGTGCCACACTGTGAACGGTCTTGTCCGCAGCCTCGGCGGTCAGATCGTCGAGCAGCATGACAGTGGTATTGAACTTCGCGAAATAATGCTTGAGCGCCAGGATCTGACGCCGATACCGCAGCGAACTTTGCGCCAGCAGCCGGATTTCGGAAAGACTGTCCAGAACCACCCGGGCCGGCCGCAAGCGTTCCACGGCTTCGAATATCTGCTTGGTGGTCTCGCCGAGTTCGAGATCGGACGAATACAGCAGGCTCTGCTGTTGCTCGGAATCGAGCAGGCTCTCCGGCGGCAACAATTCGAAGATGTCGATACGCTCGTCGAGCGCCCAGCCATGGGACGCCGCGCCCTCGCGCAGCTCACGTTCGGTTTCAGACAGCGTGACGTAGAGGCACTTTTCGCCGGCGCGCGCGCCTTCCATCAGGAATTGCAGCGCAATGGTGGTTTTGCCCGTGCCGGGCTCACCTTCGAGCAGAAACAGATGGCCACGCGTAAAGCCGCCGGACAGGATGTCGTCCAGGCCCCACACGCCCGATTTTGCCTTGTCGGTGGGTATTCCGGCTGCGTTCATGAGGCCCCTAACGGAGGGCAACTCCGGCGATATCAGGGGGTTCCCCGGAGATGGAACCAGGAAGGGAAATTCCGATCACATCGCGCCATTTTCCGGCCAGCAGCCGGAAACCTTTGGTGACATGGCTAGGGGCCGGCTTCACGGCAAGCGGCGAACGGCGCTCCCCGCCGCAGCGCCATCGCCCGGCCTCATGGCGGTATCAAGCCGCCCCAGCTCGCCTCTCAGCGTGAGCCTTGGTCTTCTCGAAATTATTCGGCACTTCGATATCGACTTCCAGCGTCGACACGGCCGGGCCGCGGTCAAGCTTGACCGTGACCTTGTCAGGATCGAGCTGGATGTGCCGAGAGACCACGGCGAGGATCTCCTCGCGCAGCGTCGCCAGCAGGTCCGGTTGACCGCGCAGGCCGCGCTCGTGCGCCAGCAGAATCTGCAGCCGCTCCCGCGCCACCGGGGCGGTTGCCTTGCGGCCGCTGAACAGGCGAAGCAGATTCATACTCATGCCGCCCTCCGTCCGAGCAATCGGTTCATAAATCCCCTGCGTTCGGCCGGCACGACCATGTCGACGGTTTCGCCCATCAGGCGGCGGACCGCGTCGGTATAGGCGCGGGCCGGTGCACTGGCCACATTGTTCAGGGTGACGGGAGAGCCGACATTCGAGGCGCGAAGCACATCCTGGCTCTCGGGGATGATGCCGAGCAGCGGGGTTGCGAGAATTTCGAGGATGTCATCGATGCTGAGCATCTCGCCCCGCGCCGCGCGCACCGGATCGAACCTTGTGATCAGGATGTGCTTGGTCACCCGCTCGCCCTGCTCCGCCTTGACGGTCTTCGAATCGAGCATCCCGATGATGCGGTCGGAGTCGCGCACCGAGGAGACTTCCGGGTTGGTGACGATCACGGCTTCGTCCGCATAACGCATCGCCAGCATCGCGCCGCGTTCGATGCCTGCGGGACTGTCGCACAGGATCCAGTCGAACTTGGTCCGCAGCTCAGCGATGACCCGGCCGACGCCTTCGTCGGTCAGCGCGTCCTTGTCCCTGGTCTGGGAGGCCGGCAGTAACCACAGATTCTCCAGGCGCTTGTCGCGGATCAGCGCCTGCTGAAGCTTGGCGACGCCCTGCACCACGTTGATGAGGTCGAACACCACGCGCCGTTCCGCGCCCATCACCAGATCGAGGTTGCGCAGGCCGACGTCGAAGTCGATGACGACGACCTTCTCGCCGGCCTGGGCCAGCGCCGCACCGAGCGCGGCCGTGGACGTCGTCTTTCCAACGCCGCCCTTGCCTGATGTAACGACCAGGACCTTTGCCATAATTGATCTCCGTAGCCGATTAATTCAGCGGTGTAATTTTCATGGTGTCGCCTTGCAGCCAGGCCTGGGCCGGGCGATTCCGCAGCGAGGCGTCGATTTCTTCAGCAGTCTGGTAGTAGCCGTCGATGGCGAGCAGTTCCGCCTCGATCTTCTGGCAGTAAATCCTGGCCGACGAATTGCCGTTGACGCCGGCCATCGCCCGGCCGCGCAGCGTGCCGTAAACATGGATTGATCCGCCGGCGACGATTTCCGCACCCGAGCCGACCGAGCCCAGCACGGTGACGTCGCCATCGGTGAAGACGATCGACTGGCCCGAGCGGACCGGGCTGTCGAGCAGCAGCGAGTTCGGCTTCGGCTTGGCCTCGACCTTTTCCTCGGGCTTTTCCGCAGGCTCGGTTCGCGTGATGACGCAGGAACGACCGCCGGTCAAAAGCGGCGGCATGCTGGTGGTGAGCTTCTCGGCATCCACGCCCTCGATCCCCAGCACGCGGATGTTGCGTTCTTCCAGATTATTGACGAGGTGGGTGATGGCCGCGCGGCTGAGGTCCAGCGCCGCCAGGTCGAGCACGACAGGCTTGCCGACGAAGAAGCCCGGCGAACGCGCCAGTGTCGCATCGATCTCCTCGAGCCAGCCAAGAATCGGAATCTCCGGCGTGAACACGAAGGCGACATACGAGCGGCCTCGCATGCGAACCAATTGTCGCGTTGCCCCCGCTGTTGCCTGCATGGTGGATCCACCCATTCCTGGTTACTGAATAATTAAGGATGGGACTGATTTGGTTAATGGTTGATTAATTATGACAACTCATTCAGCGACCGCGTGGCGCCAGAAGAGCGACACGAGAGCTACCCGAAGTTACAGGCGAGCGGTTGCGATCAGCAAAAGTGGTGGCAATTTGATCGGTTTGCCAAGCCGGATCGGCTGACCACCCGATCGCCCTCGCGTCAACGCCGCTCGATCACCAGGCTCTGGACGGCGCGGCCGAAATAGCCGCGTTCATCGGCCAGCCGCGCCATCGCGAGGCCCGCGCCGTCGGGGCCGATCCAGGATTCGGCGTCGAGCAGCATCCAGTCACCGACCGGCTGGCGCGCGAAATTGACCGTGAGGTCGGCATTGAGAAACGTCCATTGCCGGAAATCCAGCACCGCCGAAGTGCCGTTGCAGAAATCCGCCGCCACCATCGCCCGCATTGCCTGAGAGACCGCCGCCCCTTCGACGATCGGGCGATCGACGCGATACCAGATCGCGCCCGGACCGGGGACACCGAACCGGCCGCGTGCGGCGCGCAGCGACATGCCTGTCACGAACGGGCTGGAAGAAAAATCCGCGGGCTCGACCCGCGATTGCTCCGGTCCCGGCAGCGTGACCTGTTCGATGTCCGCTTCGGGCGGCAATTCGTTGGCCTGCTCCTTGATCTTCAAAATAGTGGCCGCGACCACCACGACGCCATTGGCGCGAAGTTTTACCGCGCAGAGCTGGATCTTGCGGCCTTCGCGCAGAATCTCGGTCACGATCGTCAGCGGCGCGACCGGCACCGGGCGCATCAAATCCACCGTCACCCGCGCGATCCGCATCGGTACCGGCGTCGGCAACGCTTCTGCTGCCCAGACCACCAATGCCGCCGGCGGTGAGCCGTGCTGCATGCTCGGATCCCACGGCCCCGCCGCGTGGGGGCTGGTGAGGACGCTGTTGCCGTCCACGCGAAAGATAGCGTCCATCAATCAATGATCCCTTGAGAAGGAAAGCGCTTTTCTGCCCGCTCCGCTCGCGCGAGTCGAGAGCTCGGCGGCACAGACCCCTGTGCGCCATTCGCACGCAACGCACTCACGCCTCGTGTCAAATGAAGGCCATGCCGCCGTTGAGGATGATGGTCTGGCCGGTCATGTAGTCGTTGCCGAGCACCATCGCGACGGCCTGCGCCACTTCCTCAGGTTGCCCCATTCGGCCCAGCGGAATATTGCGCGCAAGATCGGTGCGGCCGCGCATCATGTCGGTTTCGATCAGCGACGGCGCCACATTGTTGACCGTGATCCCCTCCTTCACCAGCCGCGCCGCGTACCCTCGCGTCAGTCCCTCCATGCCGGCCTTGGAGGCGTTGTAGTGCGGGCCGATCGCGCCGGCGCCGCGTGCGGCACCAGAGGAGATGTTGACGATGCGGCCCCATTTACGCGCCCGCATCATCGGCAGCACGGCTTGCGTGCACAGGAATACCGACTTCAGATTGACCGTGATGGTGCGGTCGAAATCCGCCTCGGAAAGTTCGTCGACGCTGCGCACGATCGCGATGCCGGCATTGTTGACGAGGATGTCGATCGGACCGAGGTCGCGGGCGACCTGTTCGACCATTCTTGCGACGGCAGCGGCCTGCGACACGTCGGCGGCAACGGCGATGGCGCGGCCACCACCGGCCTTGATTTTGGCAACAACGGCTTCGGCGTCATCCGCTCGCTCGCGATAATTGACCGCGACCGTGGCACCGAGTTCGGCCAGCGTCATTGCAATCGCAGCGCCGATGCCGCGCGAGCCACCCGTCACCAGCGCGACACGCGCACTCAGATCCTGTTTGGTCGTCATCGATCCCGTCCGTCGCAAGCGTGGATGGGCGTAACGATACCATTCTCACGCCGCTCCGCTACCCACGCTCTCCAAAAACGCCTTGACGTTGCTGACCACACCCGTGTTGGTCGCGACATAACCGGGCAGGCTCGCCACCTCGCGCTGGAACTCGCGGCCCTTCATGATGTCGATGACGCGCCGCATCGGCTCGGTCTCCAGAAACGCGCGCTTGCAGACAAAGAAATAATCCTCGGTCAGCAATCGGATGAAATCGAGTCCGAACTGACGTGCGGCCGCCTCGACGCCAAAGCTCACATCGGCCATGCCGCTGGCGACGTAGGCGGCGACCGCCGCGTGGGTGAATTCCATCTGCTGGGCGCCGTTGATTTTCGCTTCGTCGATCCTGTGCAGGATAAGCAACTGATCGAACAGCAGCCGCGTTCCGGAATCATGGTCGCGGTTCACAAAGCGCGCCTTGCTATCAACGATATCCTTGATGGATGCAATCTTGAGCGGGTTGCCCGGCTTGACCATCAATCCCATTTCGCGCGTCACGAAACTGATGACGCGGTCTTCGCGCGGATCGAGCCATTCCTTGCAGGCCCGGATGCCCTGCGCCCGCAACTCGCCGCGCGGCAAATGCACGCCGGAGAGATCGCAGGCGCCCTGCGCCAGCGACAGCAGCGAATTCTGATTGCTGACATAGCGCAGATCGACGCCGATCCCGGGTTCGCGGTCGAGCAGTTCGCGCAGCTTCGAGACCGCAAAGCCATGGCTGGCGTGAACGCGGATCACGGACGGACGCTGGTGCAGGAAGGGCTTGATCTCGGTCGCGAGCTCCTGCGCGAGATTTTCAAGCTGCGGGCCGAGACGCGCCTGCATCCGCTCGCCGGCCCAGACCAGCTTTTCGCCGAACGCGGTCAGCGTCGTGCCCTTGCCGCGCTGGGTCTCGACCAGCGGCACGCCAAAGAAATCCGACCATTGCTCGACCAGATTCCAGACATGGCGATAGGACAGTTGGGCGTGCGTGGCCGCACTGGTGAGTTTTCCGGTTTTACGGATCTCGTTGAGAATTCCGAGCATCACCACGGCTGTCTGCGGGCTGCCCTCCTTGTGAAATCGCCAGACGGTTTCGATCTCGATGTGGTGCATTGGCTCTCAACCTATGAAATGGACTGCATATATTAGCAGTCCATAGGCAGATCATATCATATTTACTGCGCCGAATATCCTCCTAGTTTGAAATACAGAAACGGAGAAAATATGATGTCTATTGCATATGATTACGCCGCTACGGCACCCGCGATCGCAGCCGCTAGGCCCCGGTTGCTGCTGATCGACGGCCAGCACGTGCCTTCGATCTCCGGGCGCACCTTCAAGACGCTCAATCCAGCCACCGAACAGGTCATTGCCACCGTGGCCGAAGGCAACGAGGCCGACGTCGATCGCGCCGTCGCCGCGGCCCGCCGGGCCTTCGAAGGCCCCTGGCGCAGCATGCGCGCCTCCGAGCGCGGGCAGATCCTGCTCCGTCTTGCAGAACTGATGAAGAAGCATTCGGACGAAATCGCAGCACTCGAAAGCCTGGATGCCGGCAAGCCGATCTCAGGCGTGCTGCGGCAGGACCTTCCGGCCGCCATCGACACGCTGACCTACTACGCGGGCTGGGCCGACAAGATCCACGACGAGGTGGTCTCGACGCGGGACGATGCGCTGACCTACACGGTGCGCGAGCCGGTCGGCGTGGTCGCGGCGATCGTTCCCTGGAATTTTCCGCTGATGATCGGGATGTGGAAACTGGCGCCCGCGCTCGCCTGCGGCTGCACCATCGTGATGAAGCCCGCCGAACTGACCTCGCTGTCGGCGCTGCGGATCGGCGAACTGGCGCTGGAAGCCGGCCTGCCGCCGGGCGTGCTCAACATCGTGACCGGCCCCGGCCGGGTCGTCGGCGACGCCTTGGTCAATCATCCTGATGTCGACAAGGTCACGTTCACGGGCTCGCCAGGCGTCGGCCGCGGCATCCTGCGCGGTGCGGCCGGCAACTTCAAACGGGTATCGCTCGAACTCGGCGGCAAGTCCGCCAACGTGATCTTCGACGACGCCGATATCGAGGCCGCCAGCAAGGCGGCGGCTTCAGGAATCTTCTTCAACGCCGGGCAGGTGTGCTCGGCAGGCTCCCGCGTGCTGGTCCATGAGAAAGTCTACGATGAAGTGGTCGAACGGCTGACGCAACGCGCCCAGTCGATCCGCATCGGCGATCCCGGTGATCGCGCCACGGCGCTGGGTCCGGTGATTTCCGAAAAGCAGATGAAGAGCATCCTCGATTATGTCGATATCGGCCAGCAGGAAGGCGCGCTGCTGACCACCGGCGGGACACGCGTCGGCACCAGCGGCTATTTCATCAGCCCCGCCGTGTTCGCCAATGTCGAACACGAGATGCGCATCTCGCAGGAGGAAATTTTTGGTCCCGTGGTCAGCGTCATCAAGTTCAGAGATGAAGCCGATGCGCTGCGGATCGCCAACGGCACCGCCTACAGCCTCGCCGCCGGGGTGTGGAGCCGCGACATCGGGCGGGTGCAGCGTTTCGCGAAGAATGCAAAGGCCGGAACGGTCTGGATCAACACCTATGGCTATACCGACGTGCGCTTGCCATGGGGCGGCGTGCGCGATTCTGGTTTCGGCCGGGAACACGGCTCGGCCGCGATCGAGAATTTTACCGAGCCGAAGGCGGTGTGGATGAATCTGAACGTGTGATGGTCGCGCGTCGGCGATAGCGCGTCGCCTTCTTCCCTCTCCCCTTGTGGGAGAGGGTGGACGCGATGCGCAGCATCGCGGACGGGTGAGGGGTTCTCTCCGCGGATAGAGCCCCCTCATCCGCCTTCGCTCTCGCGAAGGCACCTTCTCCCACAAGGGGAGAAGGGAGAAGTCATCACAGCGGCGGATCGATCGCTTCGGCGTATTCCTTCTTGAACCTTGCGATCAGTTCGGCCGCTGGCAGAATTTTTTCCACGCTGCCGACGCCCTGGCCACTGCCCCAGATTTCCTTCCAAGCCTTCGGCTTGGCGCGCTCACCCGAAGCATCCGTGCCGAAACTCATCTTCGACGGATCCGAGGTCGGCAGATTGTCGGGATCCATGCCGGCGGCGACGATCGACGGCTTCAGATAGTTGCCGTGCACGCCGGTGAACAGGTTGGAATAGACGATGTCTTCCGCGCCTGAGGCCGTGATCATCTGCTTGTAGCCTTCCACCGCATTGGCCTCCGCCGTGGCGATGAAGGCCGAGCCGATATAGGCGAAGTCGGCACCCAGTATGCGTGCCGCGCGAATGGCCCGGCCGTTGGCAATCGCGCCCGACAACGCGATCGGACCGTCGAACCATTGCCTGGTCTCGGCCACGAAGGCCAATGGCGAGATCTCGCCGGCATGGCCGCCGGCGCCCGCCGACACCAGGACCAGGCCATCGGCGCCCTTCTCAACCGCCTTGTGCGCGAATTTCTGGTTGATGACGTCGTGGAACACGATGCAGCCCCAGCCATGCGCGGCCTGGTTGAGCTCTTCGCGCGCACCGAGCGAGGTGATCATCATCGGCACCTTGTGCTTTTCGCAAAGCGCCAGATCCTGATCGAGCCGGTTGTTCGACTTGTGCACGATCTGATTCACCGCGAACGGCGCCGAGGGCGCTTCCGGGTGCGCCTTGTCGTGCGCCGCGAGTTCTTCCTTGATCCGCGCCAGCCATTCGTCGAGCAGCGCCGGCGGCCGCGCGTTCAGCGCCGGAAACGATCCGACCACACCCGCCTTGCACTGCGCGATCACGAGATCAGGCACGGAAATGATGAACAGCGGCGCAGCGATGACGGGGATCGACAGACGGCCCTTGAACAAGGCAGGCATGGACATTCGAAGCAATCCTTATGCGTGTTCCGGAACTGGCATGGGCATGACCCGAGAGGTGTCTCAAGAGATGCCAGACGTCATACCAACAAGGCAATCTTTCCAGTGTCAAGTATTGCGTTTTGGCGCTATTTTTTTGCGCATGATCTCCGGGCAAACGCTCCCGAGTTTGTCCCGAGGGAAAACCGGCGCCCGCTTTGCGCTGACGCGGCCCTGCGGGTCCGCATCATACGCTATTGGCATATCGCGCGCGTCACGTAATTTTCGGTCTTGCAGTCGCCCGGCTCACGCTTGCGGCCTGGGATGAACACTTTCGGCGAGCATTTCTCGGCCGCGTCGGTGTCGAGGCTCTTGCCTTCCCTGTAACCCTTGGTCTGGCACAGCTTGTCGGCCCCCGCCTTGCAGTCCGGCGCGCCATTGGCCGACACCAGGCAGGCCGCGCGTCCTGTGACCATGATCGACGGAAGCGCTAGGTTCGACCGGCTGTCGCCGGTATCCTTTGCAGCATCCTTTTCAGTATCCTTGGCGCGGCTGTTGGGGTCGGACTCGCCCGGGCTCTTCAGGCTCGGCAGGATCGATTTGGATTTCTCGAGCAGCTTGCCGATTTCGTTGATCAGGCCGGGATTTTCCGGCTGCGGCGGCGGTTCGATCTGCTGCGGCGCCGGTCCTTGCGGCACCGGCTGCTGGGACGGTGACTGCACGCCGAGCGAGGGCTGAGGCGCGCCTTGCGACCAGCCGGCGTCCGAGGCGAGCGCCAGCATCGACAGCGCGAGGCAAGCGACCGCGAACGCCGTCCCGAATGACTTGAAAAGATGGCCGATTCGATCAGGCATGGAGCGAGCGTAGCCCGAAGCGGGCGTGTTCTGAAGCCTTTGGGCCGGCACAGCGCCCCGCGCGCGGGTCAGACCAATTTGACCGCAATGACGAACCCGAGCACCAGCACCGCGGCGCCGATCGCAACCCAGAGGCCGAGGCGCTTTTCCAACTCGCTGCGAATGAGGTCGCCGTAACGGTTGAGCAGGATCGCGACCACGAAGAACCGGCCGCCCCGCGCGATGATCGAGCACAGGATGAACAGCCAGATATTGTAGCCGGCGAACCCTGACGTGATCGTGACAAGCTTGTAGGGGATCGGGGTCAGCCCCTTGCCGATAATGATCAGCGCGCCCCATTCGGCATAGGACTGCCGGAACGCTTCGACCTTGCCGCTGAGACCATAGACGTTGATCAGCCACTGCCCGACCGAGTCGTAGAGCAACGCGCCGATCGCATATCCGACCACGCCGCCGGCCACCGAGGCGATCGTGCACACGGTCGCGAACCACCATGCCCGCTTCGGCCGCGCCAGCGACATCGGCAGCAGCATGACGTCGGGAGGGATCGGGAAGAAGGAGCTTTCAGCGAACGATACCGCCGCCAAAATCCAGAGCGCGTAGGGCTTGTCGGCGGCGCCGATGAACCAGTCGTAAGATCGTTTAAGCATGGCCGCATGAACCATCATGGAGCGGATTTGTCCATGCCGGCAAACGACTGAATTTTGGAAGATTTAGTGCCGCTTTCGCAGGCTGCGGCCTTCCAGCGCGACAATTCGCCGCCGAACCGCAGGTGGTGTCACCGCTTTGGGTAACGCCTTGGCGGAGGCCTCCTTGTCAGGAATCGCTTTGGGCGCCTTGACCGTCGATTTCGGCAGCTTCTCGGCGATGCCGAGCATCAGCTCGCGCCGCGCCATCTCGCGCCAGACATCCTCGGGCTTGACGCCGGCGGCCGCCCACAGAACGGTCAGGTTGTAGAGAAGATCAGCACTCTCGCGGACCACCGCATCGGTATCGCCGTTGACGGCGTCGATCACGACTTCGATGGCTTCCTCGGCCAGCTTCTTGGCCATCTTGGCCGGGCCGCGCTGAAACAGCCGCGCCGTTCGCGAAATTGCCGGATCGAGATCCCTGGCCGCGAGCACCGCCTGATAGAGCCGTTCGAGCGAATCACTCATCCCTCAAACCTAATCGAAAGCCGTGGCCAGCGTGTTAACGGCCGGCTTGACAACCAAAAAAATCCACCGGCCGGATGCGGCCGGTGGATTCGTGTTTAACAGCGGCCTTAGCAACGCGCGCAATTACAAGGCGTTGGAATTACCAGGCGTTGGGATTCTTGTAGCCGCCATAGTACTGGTTACCGCCGCCGTAATAGCCACCGCCGTAGTACGGGCCGCCGCCGTAATAGGCCGGGGGAGCAGCGTAATAGGCCGGGCCGCCATCGTAATAACCGTAGCTGTCACCGTAATAAGCACGGCGGTTCTGGGTGGCCGCAATCGCGATACCGGTGCCGACGATGCCGGCGAAGGCCGCAGCCGCCGCAGCGCCGCCGCCGCCATAATATCTCCTGCCGCGCGAGCTGAAGTCGGTCGCGTCGCTGGTGCCGGTCGTGGCCGTTACGCCCTTGGCGGGCGCGGAGCCGGCGAAAGCTGCCGACGGCTGGTAGGCCGTCAGGGCTACCGCGACAACCGTCGCCACCGCGCCGGCGCGGCCGATCGATGAAAACACTCCTGATCGTGCAAACATCTCAATATCCTCCGTGGGAGCTTGGCCTGACAGGCCTCGAATTGCTAACCACCGAGCGGATATTAGGTTCCCCAAACCAAATGCAAGCTGAACGATCTCTGGCCAAATCGTGGCAGTCATCGCCCGTTCACGTTGGATGCGACAGAATGCCTGCGTTTAAGGCTTGTAATGCCGGTGTTCTTGTCCTGAAACAGACCTGCGATCCAACAATCTTGGCCC
This sequence comes from Bradyrhizobium sp. AUGA SZCCT0182, assembly GCF_018130185.1. NCBI lineage: Bacteria > Pseudomonadati > Pseudomonadota > Alphaproteobacteria > Hyphomicrobiales > Nitrobacteraceae > Bradyrhizobium > Bradyrhizobium sp. AUGA SZCCT0182. The sequence continues at coordinate 24,920 of NZ_JAFCLY010000051.1, forward strand.
ACGCGGCAACGTGTCCCATCTCCCAGTGACGTAAGCTCTATGCGTGCACGCCGAACCAACGCCCTTCGCTCGATGCTGGCCTCGCTTGCAGGCCTTTGCGGAGTGGCCTGCTTTGGTGCGGGGCCGAGCCTTGCCGCGGACGAACCACGGCCGCCGCTCGCGATCCAGTTCTCGCTCGACCGGCCGATCGATGCGACGGACGCGCCGTTCGTGATGGCGGCCACCGGCGGCCTGTTCACCGCCGAGGGGCTCGCCGTCACCATCAACATCGCCAGCGGATCGCCGGATGCGATCGCGCGCGTCGCAGCGGGCACCAGCGATTTCGCGCTGGTCGACATCAACGCGCTGGTGCGCTTTCGCGACAAGGACAAGCAGGGCGTCCCGCCGGTCAAGGCGGTGTTCGTGCTGTTCAACAAGGCACCCTACGCCATCATCGCCCGCAAGAGCCGCGGCGTCCGGGCGCTGTCGGACATCGAAGGCAAGAATCTCGGCGTCGCCGAGGGCGATCTTTCGATCCGGCTATGGCCGGCGGTGGCGAAGCAGAACGGCGTCAAGATCGCGAGCGTCAAGCAAAGCAATATCAGCGCCGCGGTGCGCGAGCCGATGCTGTCGGCGGGCCAGATCGATGCCGTCACCGGATTTTCCTATCTGTCGGCGATCAACCTGAAAGACCGTGGCGTGCCGGCCGACGATCTGGCGGTCTTGAAATTCGCCGACTATGGCTGCGACGCCTACGGTTTCGCCATTGTCGTCAACCCGGCGCTGGCGGCGGCCAAGCCGGAAGCCGTGAAGGGATTTGTGCGGGCGGTGATCGGCGGCACGCACCTGGCCATCAAGGACCCCGCCGCCGCCGTGACCGAGATCGTCAACCGCATGGACGGCGGCTCGCACGACCTGGAGCTCGAACGGCTGAACGCCATCCTGCGCGACAATATCCTGACCGGGGAGGTCAGGCGCAACGGCATCGGCGGCATCGATATTGCGAGGTTCGAGCGGTCGATCGATCAACTCGCGGAAGGCTTCAAATTCCAGAAGCGGCCGGTAGCGGCTGATATTTTCGACGACCAGTTCCTGCCCCCCGTCAACGGCCGGCTGATCAATTGAGTAAAAGTCGCGCGGACGCTGGTTCTCGGCGGCGATCCCTGATTAGAATGCGGCTCGACTGATCGCCCCGTTGCCCCCTCCACTGCTTGCGGCATGTCCATGATTCGCCTTTACACCCGCGTGCTCGAGCTGCTCGGCAAAGAGGCGCGGCTGGGCTGGATTCTGGCCGGCGCCAATCTGCTGCTGGCCGGCGCGCAATTCGCCGAGCCCGTGCTGTTCGGCAAGATCATCGACGTGCTCTCCGGCAAGCCCGCGCCGGGTCCGCTGTCGTCATCAGGAGCCTGGCCGCTGCTGGCGGCCTGGGTGGGGTTCGGTCTGTTCACTATCGCCTGCAGCGCCCTCGTCGCGCTCCATGCCGACAAGCTGGCGCACCGCCAGCGCCAGGCGGTGCTGACCGACTATTTCGAGCACATCATGCAGCTGCCGCTGACCTTCCACACCGGCACCCATTCCGGGCGGCTGATGAAGGTGATGCTGAACGGCACGGATTCACTGTGGCGGCTCTGGCTCGGATTCTTCCGCGAGCACTTTGCCGCGATCATGTCGCTGGTGGTGCTGCTGCCGCTGTCGCTCTACATCAACTGGCGGATGGCGATCCTGTTGTTCCTGCTGTGCGTGGTGTTCACGGTGCTGACCACGCTGGTGGTGCGCAAGACCTATGGCATGCAGAGCGAGGTCGAGGAGCATTACTCGGACCTCTCCGCGCGCGCTTCCGACGCGCTCGGCAACGTCGCGCTGGTGCAGAGCTTCGTGCGCATCGATGCCGAGGTGCAGGGCCTGCGCTATGTCGCCGACAAGCTGCTCGCGGTGCAGATGCCGGTGCTCGGCTGGTGGGCGCTAGTCACCGTGATCACCCGCGCCTCCACCACCATCACCGTGCTCGCGATCTTCACCGTCGGCATCGTGCTGCACGGGCAGGGGCTGACGACCGTCGGCGAGATCGTGATGTTCGTGAGCTTCGCGACCATGCTGATCCAGAAGCTCGAACAGGTGGTGAGCTTCATCAACAGCGTGTTCATGGAAGCGCCGCGCTTGCAGGAATTCTTCGACGTGCTGGACGCCGTGCCCGCGGTGCGCGACCGGCCCGGCGCAATGGACACCGGGCGGCTCTCCGGCCTGATCGAATTCAACGACGTCTCGTTCTCCTATGACGGCAAGCGGCCCGCGATCGAGGATCTTTCCTTCACCGCTTTGCCCGGCCAGACCATCGCGCTGGTCGGCCCGACCGGCGCCGGCAAATCGACCGCGATCGCGCTGCTGCATCGTGCGTTCGATCCGCAGTCCGGCATCATCAAAATTGACGGCATGGATGTCCGCGGCCTGAAGCTGACGGCGCTGCGGCGGAATATCGGCGTGGTGTTCCAGGAGGCCCTGCTGTTCAACCGCTCGCTCGCCGACAATCTGCGCGTCGGCAAACCGGACGCCACCGAAGAGGAAATGCGCATCGCGGCGTCGCGGGCGCAGGCGCTCGAATTCATCGAACGCAGCGACAAGAAATTCGAGACCCATGCCGGCGAGCGCGGCCGCATGCTGTCCGGCGGCGAACGGCAACGGCTGTCGATCGCGCGCGCGCTGTTGAAGGACCCGCCGATCCTGATCCTCGACGAGGCCACCAGCGCGCTCGACGCGGTCACCGAGGCAAAAGTCAACGCCGCTCTCGACGAAGTGATGAAGGGCCGCACGACCTTCGTGATCGCGCACCGGCTTTCGACCATCCGCAACGCGACGCGCATCCTGGTGTTCGACAACGGCCACGTGATCGAAAGTGGAACTTTCGATGAACTGGTGGCCAAAGGCGGCCGCTTTGCGGAACTCGCGCGGGCCCAGTTCATGGTGCAGGCCGACGCGCGGGCCAGCATCGAGACACAATAGCCCGCCCCTGCGCCGCCATCCGCATTGAATTATCGGCGAAATTGCGCCTTTTCGTCCACGATTTAATTGCCCGGCCTCTGTTCTCGATCAACAAGCCGGTATAGGTTTGCAGCCGCCGTGAGCGACGGCGCAAATTTGGTTTCAAGATCGCACGCTTGAAACCCGAACGTCAGATTTCAGGACCTCCTTTTTCGAAGGCGGGTCTCAAAGGACCGGAACGCAAAAGTGCATTTTCTTCGCCCGCTGCTTCGCCATCCATTGTTGAACCTGATCCTGCTCGTCGCCGCGCTTGCGGTCGCAACGCCCCGCGCCGCGCACGCCGAGGCGTTGCTGGTGGTCGAAGCCGAAACCGGCAAGGTGTTGCAGGCCGAAAATGCGACGATGCCCTGGTATCCGGCCTCGGTGACCAAGATCATGACGGCTTACGTCACGCTCAAAGCCGTCAAGGAAGGACGCCTGCGCCTAGACAGCGTGCTGACGGTTTCGCCGGTGGCGGCATCGCAGTCGCCGTCGAAGATGGGCTTCAAGCCGGGCACGCAAGTCACCGTCGAAAACGCGCTGGCGATGGTGATGGTGAAGTCGGCCAACGACATGGCCGTGGTGCTCGCCGAAGGCGTCGGCGGCTCCGTCGACGGCTTCTCGGGGATGATGAACGCGACCGCACAGCGGCTCGGCATGACGCAGACGAGCTACGTCAATCCGAACGGCCTGCCCGCCGATGGCCAGATCACCTCGGCGCGCGATCTTGCGATTTTGGCGCGTGCCGTGATTCGCGATCTGCCCGAATACGAATATTTCATGCACATCCCGGCGATCCGTTTCGGCCGCCGCACCACCAACAATTTCAACAAGCTGATCGGCCGCTATGCCGGCGCCGACGGCTTCAAGACCGGCTTCATCTGCGCGTCCGGATACAATCTGGTGGCCTCGGCGACACGCGACGGCAAGCGGCTGATCGCGGTCGTGCTCGGCTCGACCTCCGGCCAGGCGCGCGCGGTGCGCGCCGCCCAGCTCTTGGAGCGCGGCTTTGCCAGCAACGGGCTGGGATGGTTGCGACCCTCGCTCGGCACCGTCGACAATCTGGTGCCGATCGACGCCACGCCGCCGAACCTGCGCGAGGAGATGTGCAACGGCAGGCGCAAGCGACCCGCCACCGACGAGGATGCGGACACGACGCTGGCCGCCGCCAGTGGTGAAAGCCCGGCGCTGGCGTTCTTTTCCGCCGGACTGCAGGCGCCGACGGCAAAGCCATCGGAATTGCTCGCGACGGCGTACACGGCTGGCGAGCCCATGGTGGTCTATACCGGCCCGAAGAAGACCGGTCCGGAGCTGATTGCCGCAGTGGCCGCGGATGATCAAAAGCAGACCACGCGGCGCGGCAAGAAATCGAAGGTCGCGGTCGCTGCGAAGAAGCCGGACGCGGATAAGCCCAAGACTGATGCCAAGACCGCCGCCAAATCCGACGCAAAACCCGCGCCCAAGCCGGCCGCGGCCCGGCACGCGAATGTCAAACCGGACACCGCCGCCGCAAAGCCTGCTGCCGCCGCAAAGCCCGTGGCAGCTGTAAAGCCTGCTGCAGCTGCCAAGCCCGCCGCCAGGCCTGCCGAGAAGCCTGCCGCTTCGGGCGACAAGCCGGCCGCGAAGCCCGCCAAGCCCAAGGCCGCCGCAAAACCTAAGAGCGAATCCAAACCGGCTGGTTAACGGGCCCGCAAGGCCCCGCAATCAGGCAGTTTTCGCCCGTTCCGGACGTCGACTTGTCGATTCCCAATGCGTCGATAGCGCGCAGCCGCTTGCCATCGGCGGCGGCATTCTCAATACTGCCCAAAACAAGGCATCCCGGCCCAAGAATTCGAGAAATCGGGAACTAACCAGAGGGGAAATACCATGGAGCGGATCTGGCTCAAGCAATATCCGGCCGGCGTGCCCGCCGATATCGACGTCAATCAGTACTCGTCGCTCGTCGAGTTGCTGGAAGAGAGCTTCAAGAAGTTCGCCGACCGCAAGGCGTTCATCTGCATGGACAAGTCGATCAGCTACCGCGACCTCGACCAGATGTCGGCTGCCCTTGGCGCCTATCTGCAGAGCAAGGGCCTGCAAAAGGGCGCCCGCGTCGCGCTGATGATGCCGAACGTGCTGCAGTATCCGGTCTCGACCGCCGCCGTGCTGCGCGCCGGCTATGCGGTGGTGAACGTCAACCCGCTCTACACCCCGCGCGAGCTCGAACATCAGCTCAAGGATTCCGGCGCCGAGGCGATCGTGGTGCTGGAGAATTTCGCCACCACGGTGCAGCAGGTGATCGCCAGGACCGCGGTCAAGCATGTGATCGTCGGCAGCATGGGCGACCTGCTCGGCTTCAAGGGCGTGATCGTCAACCTGGTGGTCCGCAAGGTGAAGAAGATGGTGCCGGCCTGGTCGATCCCAGGCTCCATCTCCTTCAACGACGCGCTGGCCGCCGGCCGCGGCATGAAGCTCAACAAGCCGCAGCTCAGCCGCGATGACGTCGCCTTCCTGCAATATACCGGCGGCACCACAGGCGTTTCCAAGGGCGCGACGCTGCTCCACCGCAACATCCTCGCCAACGTGCTGCAGAACGACGCCTGGCTGCAGCCGGCGCTGAAGAAGCCACCGCATGTCGACGAACTGTTCATCGTCTGCGCGCTGCCGCTCTATCACATCTTCGCGCTGACGGCGTGCTTCCTGCTCGGGGTGCGGGCCGGCGGCGTCAATCTGTTGATCCCGAACCCGCGCGACATGCAGGGCTTCATCAAGGAGCTGATGAAATACCAGGTCAACAGCTTCCCGGCGGTCAACACGCTGTATAACGGCCTGTTGAACTCGCCCGGTTTCGAGAAGGTCGACTTCTCCAAGCTGAAGACCTCGTTCGGCGGCGGCATGGCGACGCAAAAGGCCGTGGCCGAGAAATGGCTCAAGGTCACCGGCTGCGCACTGTCGGAAGGCTACGGCCTGTCGGAAACCTCGCCGACGCTGACCTGCAACCCGGCCGACACCGACAAGTTCTCCGGTTCGATCGGCATTCCCGTGCCCTCGACCTACCTCTCGATCCGCGACGACGACGGCAATGAAGTGCCGCTCGGCGAAGCCGGCGAGATCTGCGCCAAGGGTCCGCAGGTGATGGCCGGCTACTGGAACCGGCCGGAAGAGACCGCGAACGTAATGACGGCGGACGGCTTCTTCCGCACCGGCGACATCGGCGTGATGACGCCGGACGGCTACACCAAGATCGTCGACCGCAAGAAGGACATGATCCTGGTCTCCGGCTTCAACGTCTATCCGAACGAGATCGAGGAAGTGATCGCCAGCCATCCGGGCGTGCTGGAATGCGCCGTGATCGGCGTCCAGGACGCAAAATCGGGCGAAGCGGTCAAGGCCTTCATCGTCAAGAAGGACCCGAACCTCACGGCCGACGACGTCATCAAGTTCTGCGGCACGCAGCTGACCGCCTACAAGGTCCCCAAGCAGATCGAGTTCAGGGCCGACCTGCCCAAGACCAATGTCGGCAAGATCCTGCGCCGCGAGCTGCGCGACGAAAAGAAGGCCGCGGCCTGAGACCGAGCCGTGGAGCGAGCGTCGGATCATGACTGACGCTCGCGACACCACGCCGGCTGACATCCTGAAATTCTGGCGCGAAGCCGGCCACGACCGCTGGTACAAGCGTGACGATGCGTTCGACGTGGAAGTGCGTCAGCGGTATCTCGAGCTGTGGCGGAAGGCGGCCGCGGGCGAGTTGTCGTCCTGGGAAGCCAGCGATGACGGCGCGCTGGCGCTCACCATCGTGCTCGACCAGTTTCCCCGCAACATGTTTCGTGGTGACGCCCTGACCTATGCGAGCGACAGGCTGGCGCGCGACGTCGCCGCCCGCGCCATCGACCGGGGCACCGACAAGCCCATCGACCCGGCGTTGCTCGAATTCCTCTATCTGCCGTTCATGCATTCGGAACATTTGCCCGACCAGCTGCGCTGCATCGAATTGTTCAGCGGCACGGCCAATACCGAAAACAGGGAATACGCCGAGCATCACGCCGACATCATCCGCCGGTTCGGGCGCTTTCCGCACCGTAACCGCATCCTGGGGCGCGAAACGACGCCTGAAGAACAGGCATTCCTCGACGCCGGCGGGTTTACCGGCTGATGACAGAACGGTGAACGCAAGGCGGCATTGCCGTTTCCGGGACACCGAATATTGTGCCGGTCATCCGCAAAGGTTAGTCTTGTTTTGGCGCGTTTTCTTCACGCGAACCGGTACCCACTTCGCTCGAAAACGCTATAAGACCTATCCGCACATTGAGGGAGAATTGACGATGACGATCCAAGTTGGCGACAAGCTGCCGGAAGCCAAGTTTCGCGTGATGACGGCGGAAGGGCCGCAAGTCAAAACCACCGACGATATTTTCAAGGGCAAGAAGGTCGCGCTGTTCGCGGTGCCCGGCGCCTACACCGGCACCTGCCACAAGATGCATCTGCCGAGCATCTTCCTCAACGCCTACGCCATCAAGGACAAGGGCGTGAACACCATCGCGATCGTCTCCGTCAACGACGCCTTCGTGATGAACGCCTGGAAGCGCGACACCGACCAGCGTGACGAAGCCACCTTCCTCGCCGACGGCAACGCCGACTTCACCAAGGCCATCGGCATGGAGCTCGACGCCTCCGGCAACGGCCTCGGCATCCGCTCCAAGCGCTATTCGATGCTGGTGGAAGACGGCGTCGTCAAGAAGCTCAACCTCGAGCCGGCCCCCGGCAAGGTCGAGGTCTCCGGCGGCGATACGCTGCTGGGGCAGCTGTAAGTTATTCGTCATTGCCTGCGACAAACGCAAAGCGTTTGCGCAAGGAAGCAAAGCGACGAAGCAATCCATACTTGCTTTACCGCTCTATGGATTGCCTTCGCTTTGCTCGCAATGACGGGTTGATGGTGTAGCCACACATACAACTGTCATCGCCCGGCTTTGACCGGGCGACCCAGTACGCCGCGGCCTCTCGGCTTTATCTCAATCGGGTCTGGAATACTGGATCACCCGCTTTCGCGGGTGATGACAGCTGTGGTTATCGCGGCATCGCGTGGCGCGTCAGCCTACGCCTTCAACCGTGCCATCGCGACGCCGTCGCGGGCCAGCTGATCGGCGCGTTCGTTCTCGTCGTGACCGGCGTGGCCCTTGATCCAGTGCCAGCGCACCTCATGCGCCTTCAGCGCCGCGTCGAGGCGCTGCCACAGGTCGACATTCTTGACCGGCTTCTTGTCGGACGTGCGCCAGCCGTTGCGCTTCCAGCCGTGGATCCACTCCGTGATCCCCTTGCGCACATATTGGCTGTCGGTGGTGAGGTCGACGACGCAGGCTTTCTTCAGCGCTTCCAGCGCCGAGATCGCCGCCATCAATTCCATTCGGTTGTTGGTGGTGTGCGCTTCGCCGCCCTTCAATTCCTTTTCGGTGTCGCCGAATTTCAGGATCGCACCCCAGCCGCCGGGGCCGGGATTGCCCGAGCAGGCGCCGTCGGTGAATACCGTGACATGCGGCTTGGAATCGCTCACGCAGCGCATCCCGCCTGCATCAGGCCGTAATCGCGCGCGGACTGGACGCTCTGGTGGAAGCGCAGCTTGCGGACGTATTCGAGCGGGTCTTTCGGCTTCACCAGCGCGCCCGGCGGCACGTCGAGGAAATCGACCAGACGTGTCAGCAAAAAGCGCAGCGCGGAGCCGCGCGCCAATAGCGGCAGCGCATCCTGCTCGGCATCGGACAATTTCCGTTCGCGGCCATAGGCGCCGAGCAGCGCCCGCGCCTTGGTGACGTTGAAGGAATGATCCGGCTCGAAGCACCACGCGTTGAGGCAGATCGCGACGTCGTAGGCCAGGATATCGTTGCAGGAAAACGGGAAGTCGATCAGCCCGGACAGCTTGTCGCCGAGGAAGAAGACGTTGTCGTTGAAGAGATCGCCATGGATGACGCCGAGCGGCAGATCTTTTGGCCAGTTCGCCTCGAGGTGATCGAGTTCGCGGGCGATGAAATCGCCCAAACCCGGCTGCACGGTGTCGGCACGTGGCGCCGACAGGTCGAACAGCGGCCGCCATCCCTCGACCGACAGCGGATTTTTCCGGAACATCGGAAAGTCGCCGCCCGCCAGATGCATTTTGGCGAGCGCCCCGCCGACGCCGCTGCAATGCGCGGCGTTGGGCCGCCGCGGCCACATGCCTTCGAGGAAATTGATGATCGCAGCAGGCCGCCCGACGAGATGGCTGTAGACTTCGCCCTGGCGGTTTTTCGCCGGCTGCGGGCAATGCACGCCGCGCTCGGCCAGATGCGCCATCAGCGACAGGAAGTAAGGCAGATCGTCCACCGCCACGCGCTTTTCATACAGCGTGAGGATATAGGCGCCCTTGCTGGTGTGCATCAGGAAGTTGGAATTCTCGACGCCTTCGGCGATGCCCTTGTAGGAGAGCAATTCGCCGATATCGTAACTCTTGAGGAACTCCGCGAGGTCTTCGGCGGCAACGTCCGTGTAAACCGCCATGGCAGACGCGCCCTAAGCTGCGTCGGGCCGCAGCGAACGCGGCAGCGGGAAGAATTCGTTTTCTTCCGCGGCCGAGACCGTCTCCACATGCAGCGTATAGCGCTCCGCGAACGCGCCCATGATCTCCTCGACGATCACTTCCGGCGCGGAGGCGCCCGCCGTGATGCCGAGGCTCTTGATGCCTTCGAACCGCGACCAGTCGAGATCGCTGGCGCGCTGCGCCAGCACCGAGACCGGGCAGCCCTCGCGCTCGGCGACTTCGCGCAGGCGCTGCGAGTTCGACGAGTTCGGCGCACCGACCACAATCAGGGCGTCAACCACCGGCGCCACCTTCTTCACCGCAAGCTGGCGGTTGGTGGTGGCGTAGCAGATGTCTTCCTTGTGCGGGCCGGAGATGTTCGGGAAACGCTCCTTCAGCATCGCGACGATCTCGGCGGTGTCGTCGATCGACAGCGTCGTCTGGGTCACGAAGGCAAGGTTGTCCGGGTTCTTCGGCGTGAACGTCTTGGCGTCTTCGTTGGTCTCGATCAGCGTCACCGCGCCCGGCGGCAACTGGCCGAGCGTGCCGACCACTTCCGGATGATGGGAATGCCCGATCAGCAGGATTTCACGGCCGCGCTTGAAATGGATCGCGGCCTCGCGGTGCACCTTGGTGACCAGCGGGCAGGTGGCATCCAGCGAGAAAAAATTGCGCGCGCGGGCGTCCGCCGGAACCGACTTCGGCACGCCGTGGGCGGAGAACACCACCGGTGCGTTGGTATTGTCGGGAATTTCGGCCAGTTCCTCGACAAAGATCGCGCCCTTGGTCCTCAGGCTGTCCACGACATAGCGGTTATGCACGATCTCGTGGCGGACATAGACGGGGGCGCCATAGATCGCGAGCGCCCGCTCGACGGTGTCGATTGCCCGTACCACGCCGGCACAGAAGCCGCGGGGGGAACAAAGCACGATTTTCAGGTCGGGTTTGGCTGACGCTGACAAGGAAGACATGGGGGCTATCTCAGGGACCGAATCACCCCTCGCCAGTGGGCGGGGAACGGCCAATTCGTATAAGGACTTGGGGCTGCTTTTGGGCGCTGTCAAGGCACTTTAGCAGGCCATTGCGCCAATAGGCCCTCAAGGGGTATATAGGCCCGGAATTCCCGTCATCCCCGATGACCGCAGACTTCGCCTCCAAAAGAGGTGGGCGAGGCACAAAGGAGATTTGCCATGAGCAATGCACCGCTGATGCCAAAGGCGACTGCCGTGTGGCTGGTTGATAATACCGCGCTGACCTTCGACCAGGTGGCCGATTTCACCAAAATGCACCCCCTGGAGGTCCGCGCCATCGCCGACGGCGACGCGGCGCAGGGCATCAAGGGCATGGACCCGATTTCGACCGGCCAATTGAGCCGCGACGAGATCGAAAGGGGCGAAAAGGACCCGAATTACCGCCTCAAGCTCGGCGAGAGCAAGGTTACCCTGCCCCCGGCGGCCAAGAAAAAGGGCCCGCGCTACACCCCGGTGTCGCGCCGCCATGAGCGGCCGAGCGCGATCCTCTGGCTGGTGCGTAACCATCCCGAGCTGAAGGACGCCCAGATCATGCGCCTGGTCGGCACCACCAAGACCACCATTGCCTCAGTGCGCGACCGCACCCACTGGAACGCCTCGACCCTGACCCCGATGGACCCGGTGACATTGGGCCTGTGCTCGCAGATCGAGCTCGATTTCGAGGTGCAGCGCGCCGCCAAGGAAAAGCCGGTCCCCGCGGCCTACGGCGGCGCCACCCTGCTGCCGGCCTCCGAGACCACCAAGAAGGAGCCGGAATTCGAGCCGACCGAAAAGCAGCGCGACGACCTCAACGTGGATGCGGTGTTTGCGAAGTTGAAGGGGATCGGCGGCAAGAAGCAGGACGACGAAGAGGAATAGGTTTCCCGTATTCCGGTTACGGGATTTCAAACGCGGCGGGGCAACCTGCCGCGTTTTTGTATTGGCAGGCTTTTGTATTTCAATGCCTAGGTGCTCAACCGTATTTCAGTTTCATGAACAAAACTCCGCCGGCCAGCACGATCGTGATGGCATTGGCGACGATCAACGGCCCATCTCCGGAAAGCAGGCCGTACACCAGCCACAGCAGGATGCCGACCACCATGACGAGAAACATTCCGAGCGAAATGTCCTCCGTCGAGCGGGTTCGCCAGACTTTTACGAATTGCGGGACGTAAGCCAGCGTCGTGCACGTCGCGGCCGCAAACCCCAGCAGTTTGATGACAATCGGTTCCATGGGCTTCTTATAGCATCGATTCGAAGGTGTAATGAACGGCACCGGTATACGCGATCACACTCCAGCCAGACTGGTCGGATTGCTGGAAGCCGATCCCTGATGAAGCCGCTTAATGTGCTGCAGCAGTTCGCTCGTCAGGAACGGCTTGGTCAGGATCGGAATGCCATGCGCAGCAACCGAGTCGACGACTTCCGACCGGATGTCACCCGTCATGACAATGGCCGGGACACTCCAGCCAAGTGCCGCGCGCAGGATCTTAACGGTGTCCACACCGTTCGCCGATCCGCGAAGATTGTAGTCACATATCAGCAAGTCGGGACGAACCTCCTGCCGGCTGATCCGAACCAGCGCCTCGTCCGCCGTTGCAACCATGATCGCCTCTATACCGCGCGCTTTCAGCAGGCGGTGCAGCGAGGAGCGCACACTCGTCTCGTCTTCGACGACGAGTATCATGCCGGGGAGGTCCGCCCCTTCCAACCCTGGCGTCTGCGCGCTTTCGGCAGCATCGCGGCTTAAGTCTCCACGCGGAACCTCAATCGAAATCCCGGTGCCCGTGCCGGGCGTAGACCGCACATCGATCCTGTGGTCCAGCACCTTCCCCATACGCCTGACGATGGCCAGACCCAATCCAAAACCACCGCGCTCGGTGCCATGCGCACCCTGATAATACTCCTGAAATATGTGAGGCAACTGATCTTGCGCGATGCCGACGCCGCTATCCCAGACCTCGATCCGAACGTTGTCGCCCGCGCGCCGGCAACCCAGCAGGATTGTCCCTCGATCGGTGTATCTCACCGCATTCGACAGCAAATTGCGCAACATCGCTTCGAGCATCCCCTTGTCGCTGCGGACCGTGAGTTCGGACCGGACCAGGCGCAACCGCAGCCCCTTGTCAGCGACGGAATTGAGGAAATCGGCTGCCAGAGAATCAAACACGTCATTGATCGCGAAGTCGCTCTTCGACGGACGGAGATCTCCGGCCTCCAGGCGATTGACATCCAGCAGACTCGACAGAATGCTGGACATGGTGTCGAGGGATCGCGCTATTCCGCCGACGAGAGTGCGCGCCTCCCCGTGCGGCAGGTGCGGTTCAAGCGCCGATTGCAGGAATCGAAGCGTTTGCAACGGTTGTCGCAAATCATGGCTGGCGGCGGACAGAAAGCTGGTCTTTGCCTGGTCTGCCGATGCCGCCGATTTCCAGGCGCGGGAAACCTCTTGTTCAAACTGCTTCCGCGTCGTGACGTCGGTCGTCAGCCCGTTGATACGTGCGGGGCTTCCCTCCGCATCAAAATGCGTAACCGCAACCTGCTCCAACCACACTTCGCCGCCTGCATCCGGCCGCAGAAACCGGAATGTCAGCGAATGCGAGCGTTCGTCCGGTGAGGCGATGTTCAAGCGAGCGGTGACGGACCGGCGATCATCGGGATGGATCTGTCGCAGCCATTCATCGCTGCTGAGCGATTGCTTCGGGCCAAGCCCCAGGATTTCCACCGCGTTCTGGCTGAGCCGTATCAGTCCTGTACGAAGATCCCAATCAAAGGTTATTACGCCGCCGGCCCGAAGCGCTTCTTCCAGCCGCTGTTCTCTTTCGACGATCACGGTTTCGTGTATCCGCCGCTCGCTGAACAGCGCCGCCAGAACCAGCGCGCCGAACGAGATGGCCAAAATGGTCGCCTGGGCGGACAGGATACGCTCCTCAAGCGGCAACCGCGCATCGCCGAAGAGGCCGACGGCAAATATTGTCGTCCATACGACCGTGATCGCGCACATGAATGTTGCGACGGCCGTAAAGGCGGGGCGAACGCGGGCGGCGATCCACACGAACAGCGGACAGAGCGAGGCAATCGCCAGTTCGAGCGTCCAGGGCGCATAGGGAAGAGAGACCAGGAGCAAACATAGTGTACCGACGATCGCGAGCGCGAAGGCGCCCTCCACGATTTCGCGCCTTGGCGGAGCGTCACGCAGGAATGAAGCCAGCCCGATCACAAGCGGCGCGACTGTAATACTCCCCAGCGTCTCGGAAGCTACCCAGTTGCGCCATATAGTCACGGCGGATGAGCTAGACGGGTCAAAGAACACGAAGCCGAGCGTGCCGACGATACCGCTAACGAGGGATGCAGCTATCGTGGCGCCGAACAATCCGAAGACACGACGCAGCCTGTTGAGCTCAAATGGCGCGTCATAAAATCGCTGGATGAGCCCTGCGACAATGAGTCCTCCACCCGCATTGGCCACCGCGAAAAACGCCGTGCTGGCAAGATTGCGATCGCCGAGCAGATTGGCGGCGAAGGTGGCCGCGACCACGCCGACGACGACCGGCCACCGCGCGGTCGAACCGAGCGCCACCATGAATCCAGCCGCTATGCCCGCTGCCGGCCAGAACACCGCGACGCCGTCCGCCTTGTCGGTCAGAGCGAGGCTAAGACGCGCTGCAAGGAAATAAGCGACCGCGACCGCGATTGAGACGGCCCATGGTGGCCATGCGACCGACAAGGAACCCGAGGGTGCATCCGTTTGTGCAGTTTGTGCCAACTCCGAACGCATGGTGCAAACCCGGTCGGCATACGCAATTAAGTTTAAATTGCTGCTCGAATCTCTTCCGATGATTCTTCAATGAAATCACTCGCCCTCTCAGTATCTAGTCTCTGAGGAGGTCTGACAAGCGCAATCCGGTTCCCTGTGCAGCTCACCCGCGCACAGCCTTCAATGCCAGCCTTGTCGCGATGGAATACACGCCTTGCGTCGCCGATCGCCGTTGATGCCGAGCCGTCGCGGGATTGCATCCGCGAGGGTAGCGGCAAAACTCCTCACGCCTTCTTCAAAAACTCCGTGCGCAGCACCAGGTCCTTGACCTTGTCGGTGCGGCCTTCGATCTCGTCTTCGTTGTCGGTGAGGCGGATGTTCTTGATCACGGTGCCGCGCTTGAGCACGGTGGATGAGCCTTTCAGCTTCAGGTCCTTGATCAGCGTGACGGTGTCACCCTCGGCAAGCAGCGCGCCGTTGGAATCTCTGACCTTGATGTCCATGAATTACGTCTTTCCAAAAAGGCTGAAGTGCTTCTTTCTTCCTTCTCCCCTTGTGGGAAAAGGTGGCGCGCGAAGCGCGCCCGATGAGGGGTTTCTATCCGCGGAGACAACCCCTCACCCGTCTGCGATGCTCCGCATCGCAGCCACCCTCTCCCCCAAGGGGAGAGGGGAAGGAAGGCGTTCGCTCAGCCCAATTCGATCTCGTCGTTAATCTCGTGCGTGAGGCTGATGCCGCCAATGGTGAGAACCATTTTGGCCGGCAGTTTTTCGTTGCCCTTGAGGCGGCCGCTGGCGAGGGCGTCGCGGACGGCTTTTTCGATTTCGCGCTGCGAGGTGATGCCGACCTTCTTGAGAAAGCCGCGCAGGCTGGTGTTGAAAACGTCTTCGTTCATGATGACCTCCTGATCACGGCCTGGTCGGGTTGTTCAGCATTTGCTCGGCGAGGTTTCGCTGGGCACGGTCGGTGCGGGCGTTGGCATTGCCGCGTTGCACGTCGCGGTTCTTGCGGCAGATGACGTAGTCGTTCGACCCCGGCGCCACATTGTTGGCGCGGCAGAACGCATCGTCGTCGGCGCTGGTATCGGCCATAGTCGGCTGGCCCTTCTCCAGGCAGCCGGCGAGCAGCGGGGCGGTGAGTAGCAGCGCGATGAGAAGTCGAGCGGGGTTATGTCGCATGACTGATCCATGGGTCCGGTTTCGTCATTGCCGGGCTTGACCCGGCAATCCATCGAAATCAAGGCATTTTGCTGGAATGAAACCCGTCATTCCGGGGCGATGCGCAGCATCGAACCCGGAATCTCGAGATTCCCCGGTGCGCAATTGCGCACCTGAGGTCTGGTGCTAACGCACCATCCCGGAATGACGGTGCTAGCAGCTACACCCTGCCCTTCAGCGCGTCGCCGATTTCGTCGAGCACCTTGGGATCCTCGATGGTCGCCGGCATGGTCCAGGCATCGCCGTCGGCGATTTTCTTGATGGTGCCGCGCAGGATCTTTCCGGAGCGGGTTTTGGGCAGGCGGCCGACCGTGATCGCAAGCTTGAAGGCGGCGACCGGGCCGAGCTTGTCGCGCACCAGCGCCACGACTTCTTTCTCGACCTCCGCCGGGCTCTTCGAAACCCCGGCCTTCAGCACCAGAAAACCGCAGGGCACCTCGCCCTTGATCGCATCCTTGATGCCGAGCACGGCGCATTCGGCGACGTCGGGATGCGAGGCCAGGATTTCCTCCATGCCGCCAGTGGAAAGCCGGTGGCCGGCGACGTTGATGATGTCGTCGGTGCGGCCCATCACGAACACATAGCCGTCTTCGTCCTTGTAGCCGGCGTCGGAGGTTTTGTAATAGCCGGGAAACTCAGTGAGATAGGCTTCCCTGAAACGCGCCTCCTGCTCCCACAGCGTCGGCAGGCAGGCCGGCGGCATCGGCAGTTTGATGACGATCGAGCCCATGGTGCCCGCGGGCACCGGTCTTGCCGCCTCGTCGACCACGTCGACCTGATAGCCCGGCATCGGCACCGTCGGCGAACCGTGCTTGACCGGCAGCATGCCGAGCCCCACCGGATTGCCGGCGATGCACCAGCCGGTTTCGGTCTGCCACCAGTGATCGATGACAGGCACCTTCAACTGCTGCTCGGCCCATTCCACCGTCGGCGGATCGGCGCGTTCGCCGGCGAGAAACAGGTTACGGAATTTCGACAGGTCGTATTTCCGGATGAAGGTGCCATCGGGGTCTTCCTTCTTGATGGCGCGGAACGCGGTCGGCGCGGTGAAGAAGGCGACCGCCTGGTGCTCGGAGATCACGCGCCAGAACGCGCCGGCGTCCGGCGTGCCGACCGGCTTGCCCTCGTACATGATCGAGGTCGCGCCATGGATCAGCGGTCCGTAAATGATGTAGCTGTGGCCGACCACCCAGCCGATGTCGGAGCCGCACCACCAGACCTCGCCGGGCTTGACGCCGTAGAGGTTGAACATCGACCATTTCAGCGCGACCAGATGCCCGCCATTGTCGCGCACGACGCCCTTTGGAATCCCCGTGGTTCCCGAGGTGTAGAGGATGTACAGCGGATCGATCGCCTTGACCGGCACGCATGGCGCGGCCTTGCCGGCATCGAGCGCGGCGCTGCGTAATTGCGCCCAGTCGTGGTCGCGGCCCTCGTTAAGTTCGCAGGCCTGTTGCGGCCGCTGCAGGATGATGCAGGTTTGCGGCTTGACGCTCGACAGTCGGATCGCCTCGTCGAGCAGCGGCTTGTATTGCACGATGCGGCCGGGCTCGATACCGCAGCTCGCCGAGAAGATCAGTTTTGGTTTTGCATCTTCAATCCGGCTCGCGAGCTCCTTGGCTGCAAAACCGCCGAACACCACCGAGTGAACAGCGCCGATCCGCGCGCAGGCCAGCATCGCGAACACCGCCTCCGCGACCATCGGCATATAGAGGATGACGCGATCGCCCTTGGTGACGCCAAAATCCTGCATGACGGCCGCGAGCGTCTGCACCTCCTGCAGCATCTGCGCATATGTAAATTTGGTGACCGTGCTGGTCAGCGGCGAGTCGTGGATCAACGCCACCTGATCGGCGCGGCCGCCCGCGACATGGCGGTCCAGCGCGTTGTAGCAGGTGTTGACGACGCCATCTGTGAACCAACGGCCGTAGGGTCCCATCGTGGAATCGAAGATTTTCTTTGGGGCCTCGATCCAGTCGATTTCACGCGCCGCCTCGGCCCAAAATCCTTCGGGATCCCTGAGCGAGCGGGCGTGGATTTCGTGATACCTGCTCTTTCCGTGGATGTTCATGGCGTTTCTCCCGTGGCCCACCCACTCGTCATGCCCGGGCTTGTCCCGGGCATCCACGTCTTTGCTGCCAGTTGGATAAGCAAGACGTGGATGGCCGGGACAAGCCCGGCCATGACGACGGGGCGGCAATCATATTTGCCACGCATTGTCACGGGAAGCGGCGCGAGATCAAGCCGGAACAACTTGGCGATCGGCTAAAGCCCGACCACCATTCAGCGCGACTCGATCGCCAGCAATTGGTCGAGCCGTTCCTTCATGGCCCTCCGCAAATCGTAACCCGGCTGGCCGAAGGCGGCGCTGCGGCGGGCGACGAAATCATCCTGCTCACGCTGCAGGGCACGGGCGCGCGGGCTGTCGGCACTCGCATCGCGGACCACCTTGGTATTCACGGCACTGATCTCGCGGTCAAACTTGGCAAGGTCCGGACTGGCGCAGATCGCCTTTTCCACCGGCTGCTTCGTGGTGGCGCAGTTGAAGCTCGGCTTGTTGTAGACCGCCATCAGCGCGCCGAGACGCTCGAGTTCCTGCGCCAGCGATTTGTAATTGCCGCGCGCGGTGGGATGCTCCGGGTTGAGCTTGATCGCCACGCCGAAGTCCTGCAATGCCCTCGGCCGGTCGCCCTTCTTGCGCCAGAGTTCGCCGCGCGCGTTGAAGATATCGGCCAGCGCCGGATCGAGCCGCAGCACGCCGTCATAATCGGCAATGGCGCGGTCGATCAGATCCTTGCGATCGTTGGCGCCGCCACGCGCGATCAATGCCTTGATGCGGTCGGACCTCGCGGTCTTTTCGTTGCCGATCAACGCGCCGCAAATGCTGATGGTCTTGTCGTCGTCATTGGCCGCCGCCGCCGCAATGCAAGGCGCGGGGTCGACTTGCGGATCCCTGGCTGGCTCAGCGCCGGTTGCAAAGGCGGTTTGCACGAACGCCGTCCACAGCAGGGAAGCGACGACAATATTGCGGATGATAGGACAACCTCGCATCAACAGACCCGGAAAAACGCTCTCGACGACGGACAATCCTAGCAAGCGAGGTGCGCTTCCGACAGCGGCTAACGCGAATTTCGATTTTGGCTGAAACATGACGTCCGGGAAGCCGCGCTTTTCGCGTGCAAGTGTGTCTATCCATTGAAGAATTTTCGTTGAACCTTTCCCCTTCCCGGTCGACTCAAATCCATGACCATCCTGACCGACACGACTCCGCCGCGCGCGATCGCGTATTCCCAAACCGGCTATTTTTACTTCTACATGGCGCTGGCCTGCACGGCCGTCGCGTTTCTCGGCTTTGCCCCGACCTATTGGCTCCCGATGATGTCGCGATCGCTGTCAGCCTCGCCCGTCGTCCATTTTCACGGCCTGCTGTTTTTTGCCTGGTCGCTCTACTTTGCGTTCCAGACCTGGCTCGCCGCATCGGGAAATGTCACCCGGCACCGCGCAATCGGAATGATCGGCGTGTCGCTGGCGACCGCGATGACGATTTTCGGCTTCCTGGTTGCGGTCAACGCGATGAAGCGATCGGCGGCGGCGGGGCTGACCGGTGAAGGCGTCGCGTTTGCGATCGTCCCGCTCAGCGGCATTGTTTTCTTTGCGGTGGTGTTCGCGCTGGCCATTGCGAACATCCGCCGGGGCGAAACCCACAAGCGGCTGATGCTGCTGGCCGGCATTTCGCTGCTGGATGCGGCCGTGGCGCGCTGGTTTCTCACCTTCCTGGCGCCTCCCGGGCCGCTCGGCCCGCCGCCGGTGCCGGTCACCATCCCGCCGGCCTTCGTCGCCTATCTGCTGCTCGTAGTTGCCATCGTGCACGACTGGCGCACGCGTGGCCGCCCGCATCCGGTCTATATCTATGGCGGCGCCGCGCTGATCGCCGTGAAGCTGCTGAACTGGCCGATCAGCATGACGCCGATGTGGCACTCCTTTGCCGGCGGCATATTGGCGATGGCGCAGTAGCGGAAGCCCGAACCCGCGCTTGGCTTATGCGGACCTCGCCGTCATCCCGCCATCGACCACGAGTTCGAGCCCGGTGACGTAGCGGGATTCGTCGGAAGCCAAAAACAGCGCCGCATTGGCGACATCCCAGGCGTCGCCCATGTGCCCCATCGGCACTTGCGAATCCCTAGCCCGCCACATCGCCTCGACATCGCCCTTGGCATAACTCGCCGCAAGCCCTGCGGAGTGCTCGACCATCGGCGTTTTCATCAAGCCCGGCAGAATGCAGTTCACCCGGACATGATCGGCTGCGAACTGCACCGCCGTGGTGCGCGTCATCTGGTTCATCGCCGCCTTCGACGCCCCATAGGAGACGTAGGAAATGCCGACGTGACGGATCGAGGCGATCGACGAAATATTGATGATCGAGCCGCCGCCCTGCTTCTGCATCACCGGAATAACGTGCTTCATGGCGAGGAAGGCGCTCTTGAGATTGACCGCGAACACGCGGTCCCATTCGGATTCCGTCGTCTCGACCACGCTGCCCATTTCGGCAATGCCGACATTGTTGTCGAGCACATCGATACGGCCATAGGTCTTCAGGCACGCCGCCACCATCGCCTCGACTTCGGCGGCGCGCGAGACGTCGGCGGTGAAGGCCGCCGCCTTGCCGCCCTCGCCCGTGATGATCTTCACGGTCTCTTCGGCCGCCGCCGCGTTGCGATCGACGCAGAACACCTGCGCACCCTCGCGAGCAAAAGTCACCGCGGTCGCCTTGCCGTTGCCCCAGCCGGGCCCGATCGAACCCGCGCCGACCACCATCGCCGTCTTGCCCTTGAGCCGTTCCATCGACTTCTCTCCCCTTGATTTGGACGGGAAGTTGAACGGGCATGTGCCCGCGGTCAACCCATCCAGCGCGTGGCGGCCGATGCAACCCTCGCATGGATGTAACCATCCCAAAATCTCTCGATTTATGCCCTTGCAACGCCTCCCCAAACCGGCATGAATGCGCCGCCGTTAAAGGCCCCGGCGATCCAGCCGGGAGATATCAATGCGCTCCGGGGGAAGCATGGCCGCACAGGGTCAACCACCAGGCAATTCTTTGCCCAATGACGACGTCATCGCCGTTTCCGACGAAGCGTTGCATAAGGCTGAATTGTTCATCGAGGCCGAGGAAGGCGCGGCCAACCGCCTGATGGGATGGGCGGGGCGGATCTCGACCACCATTGCGGTGGTGATGAGTCTGTTCCACCTCTATGCGGCCTACGCGATCGTTCCGACCCAGGAGCTCCGCTACACCCACGTCGCCTTCACGCTGGTGCTGAGCTTCCTGCTGTTTCCGCTGGCGACGCGGTTTCGCAACCGGGTGCGCTGGTGGGACGTGGTGCCGGGAATCTTTGCGGTCGCGACCATCGTCTATGCACTCTGGGGCGGCGAGGACTTTACCGACCGCGCCACCTCGCCCGACCGCTGGGACGTCATCGTCGGCGTCGTCTTCATCGTGCTCGTGCTGGAGGCGACGCGGCGCACCACCGGGCTGATCATGCCCGTCGTGGCCGTATTGTTCATCGCCTATGCGATGCTTGGACCGCATCTGCCGGCGCCATGGACCCATCGCGGCTACGATCTGCCCCGGCTGGTCGGTCATCTCTTCATCACCCTGGAAGGTATTTTCGGTGTCGCGGTCGACGTGTCGGCGACCCTGATCATCCTGTTCACGATCTATGGCGCGTTCCTGGCGCAATCCGGTGCCGGCAAGTTCTTCATCGATTTCTCGCTGGCGCTGATGGGCGGCAAGGCGAACAGCGCCGGCAGAACCGTCGTGCTGTCCTCGTTCCTGCTCGGCGGCCCCTCCGGATCCGGCGTCGCCACCACCGTGATGATCGGCACCGTGGCCTCCCCGATGCTGGCCAAGGCCGGCTTTGAGAAAAACGCCGCCGGCGGTTTGCTGGCGGCCGGCGGCCTCGGCGCCATCCTGTCGCCGCCGGTGCTCGGCGCCGCGGCGTTCCTGATCGCCGAGTTTCTCAAGATCAGCTATCTCGACGTGATCTGGATGGCGACGATTCCGACCTGTCTCTATTACATGTCGCTGCTGTTCATGGTCGAACTGGACGCAAAAAAATTCGGCGCCAAGGACGTCAACTTCACGCCGGAGATGTCGCTCGGCCAGATGACCCGGCGCTATGGCTTTCATTTCATCTCGCTGCTCGCGGTGGTCGTATTCATGGTGATCGGCTATTCGCCGTCGCTGTCGGTGTTCTACGCCATCGTCGTAACCTTCGCGCTGAGCTTCCTGCGCAAGGAAACCGCACTGGTGCCGAGCAAACTGGTCAAGGCGCTGGCTGAAGGCTCGACCGGCGCGCTGAACGCGGCGACCACCTGCGCCTGCGCCGGCATCGTGGTCGGCATCGTGACGCTGACCGGCCTCGGTCTCAAATTCTCGGCGATCGTGATCAGCTATGCCGGCGGCAGCCTGCTGCTGACGGCGATCTACACCTCGCTGATCGTGTGGATCATCGGTCTCGCGGTGCCGGTGACCGCCTCCTACATCATCTGCGCCGTGATCGCCGCACCGGCGCTGATCAAACTCGGCGTGCCCGATTACGCCGCGCACATGTTCATCTTCTATTACGCCGTGCTGTCGGAGGTATCGCCACCAACCGCGCTGTCGCCGTTCGCGGCGGCTGCAATCACCGGCGGCGATCCCTACAAGACCACGCTGCAGTCCTGGAAATACACCTTGCCGGCTTTCCTGGTGCCGTTCGTGTTCGTGCTCGATCCGCAGGGCGTCGGATTGCTGCTCTCGATCCCCAAGGGCGGATCATGGCTCGACATCCTCGAAATCACGATCAAGACCACCCTGGGACTGCTGGCGCTGGCCTCAGTTGCCCAGAACTGGGCGCTGCGACAAAATACGCGGGTCGAGGGAGGCCTGCTTCTGCTATCCGGATTGCTGCTGGTATTTCCGAGTTTGATCGAGGCGATCGTCGAATGGATGATCGGCCGTGATATCAGCTACACTTACGTGCCCGGGCTGATCATCGGCTTCGGCGTGTTGCTGTGGCAGTCGAGAACGCGGTCGCCGAAACGACCGGCGCTTACAACTTAAGTCCAAGAATAACGTCAAGGATAAGGTCAAGGGAGTAATTGAGATGAAAATAATGAAAAAGACCGTGGCCGTGCTGGCTGTGACTGTTGCGGCCGGACTCGCCTTCGCCGGCATCGTCCACGCCCAGCAGAAAACGATGTCGATCGGCACCGGCGGAACCGGCGGCGTCTACTATCCGCTTGGCGGCGCCGTCGCCAACGTGCTGTCAAAGACCCTTCCCAACGTGCAGGCCACGGCCGAGGTCACCGGCGGCTCGATCGACAATCTCAAGCTGATCGGCACCGGGCAGAGCGAGATGGGCTTCACCATGGCCGATGCCGCGCTCGACGCGCTGCAGGGCCAGGACAAGTTCAAGAGTGGCAAGGTGCCGCTGCAGGCGCTGCTCGTGGTCTATCCGAACCGCATGCATGTGGTGACCGTCGAAGGTACCGGCATCACGACCATGGCCGATCTCAAGGGCAAGCGCGTCTCGACGGGTTCTCCGGGCGGCGCGACCGAAGTGATGGCGTTCCGCGTCATCGAAGCCGCCGGTCTCGACAAGGACAAGGACATGAAGCGCGAGCGGCTCGGCGTTGCCGAATCCGTCAACGCCATCAAGGACCGCAAGATCGACGCGTTCTTCTGGGTCGGCGGCATCCCGACCGCGGCGGTGACCGATCTCGCGGCAACGCCAGGCTTGAAGATGAAGCTGGTCGACCACGGCGATCTCGCCGAGAAGATGAACGCCAAATACGGCAAGCTCTACACGTCAAGCAAGATCAAGGCGGGCTCCTATCCCGGCTACGACAAGGACAATTCCATTACCGAGGTCTGGAACCTGATCGTGACCGGCGACAAGATGAGCAACGACGATGCCTACACGATCGTCAAGACGCTGGTGGAGAAGAAGGCCGACATCGTTGCCGTGCACAAGGAAGCCGAGAGCTTCTCGCTCGACAACCAGGTGCAGGACCGCTCGCCGATCCCGTTCCATCCCGGTGCGCTGAAGTATTTCAAGGAAAAAGGCATCGGCGGCTAAGCCGGCAGCCTGCAATTGCTTGATTGCATTTGACCGCGGCCTGCCAAGGGCCGCGGTCATTTCTTTGAGCTTGCTGCTTCTCGCTGCGGTCGCTGACGTCGCCCTGATCGGGTTTTGCGCCATGATGCCGGAGACCCCGAGGCATGACGCCGACGGGGGTGGTGGTCGCGCCGATTAACAAATACGGTCCGCCGAAATTTTGGAGGGACCGACATGACTTCGAAGATTATTCATCCGCACCGCCTCAACCGCCGCGCTGTGCTGACCGGCGCGGCTGCCTTTGGCGGTATGTCGCTGTTGCCGCGCCGGGCGGGCGCCGATCAATGGCCGACACGGCCGGTCAAACTGGTCGTGCCGTTCGCGGCCGGCGGCACCACCGACATCCTGGCGCGCGTGGTCGCGGCAAAAGTCTCGGAGGAATTCGGCCAGCAATTCATCGTCGAAAACAAGACCGGCGCCGGCGGCAACATCGCGGCTGAATTCGTCGCGAAGGCCGAGCCCGACGGTTACACCTTCGTGGTGGGAACGCCGGGCACACACGCCATCAACCAGTTCGTGTTCAAGAACATGAACTACGACCAGGCCAGGGATATCGCTCCGGTCATCATCATCGCGCGGGTACCCAATCTTTGTTCGGTCACCAATTCGCTGCCGGTGAAATCGGTCGCGGAGCTGATCGCCTATGCCAAATCGAAGCCGGGCGAGTTGTTCTACGGCACGCCGGGGCTCGGCAGCACCGCGCATGTCTCGACCGAATTGTTCAAGTCGATGACCGGCGTCGAGATGACCCATGTGCCGTACAAGGGCAGCGCACCGGCGCTGACCGACCTGATCGCCGGCCGCGTGCAACTG
Source organism: Bradyrhizobium sp. AUGA SZCCT0182 (assembly GCF_018130185.1). Taxonomy (NCBI): domain Bacteria; kingdom Pseudomonadati; phylum Pseudomonadota; class Alphaproteobacteria; order Hyphomicrobiales; family Nitrobacteraceae; genus Bradyrhizobium; species Bradyrhizobium sp. AUGA SZCCT0182. The sequence goes on from NZ_JAFCLY010000051.1 coordinate 49,393, forward strand.
ACGATCGACAATTTGCCGGCCTCGCAGCCGTTCGCCGAATCCAACTCGATCCGCCCACTGGCGGTCTCCTCTGCCAGGCGCTGGCCGGGCCTGCCGGATCTGCCGACGATCGCGGAAGCCGGCGTACCCGGTTACGAGGCGGCATCCTGGTTCACCATCGGTGCGCCGGCCAAGACGTCGAAGGAGATCATCGACAGGCTCAACGCCAGCGTCGACAAGTTTCTCAAGACCGACGACGGCATCGCGCGGCTGCGCAAGCTCGGCGCCGAGCCTGCCGGCGGGTCGCCCGCGGACATGCAAGCTTACGTGCTGGCGGAAACCGAGAAGTGGGGCAAGGTGGCCAAGTTCGCCGGCATCAAGCCGGAGTGACTATCGCGTTCAGCTGACGCCGCGCGTCGAAGCGATTCTTGTGTTCGGCGCGAACATAAACTGTGGTCGCGCCGACAAGCGACCACAGGCGTTAACGCGCGTCCAGCAATGAAACAGCGCACAAATGCACGCATCCGTTCATAGCGCACGCCACGACGGCAACGACAAACGGATGGGTCTCCATCGGGCTTCCGAGTTGCCATGTTACAGCCAGATGACTTGCCGCTTTCGTTACAATTCTAATTTCATTGGCGGCTTTAACCTTACCCGCGCATTCATCACCGCGTCCCTAAAACTCCATGATTAGCGCCGCTGCGCGGATGTACGACTAGCGTCGATATCTGTGCAGGGGGACGGAATGAATCTGATCAATGCTAACGCGCATGCGCGCACCGGTGGCTTCGGACTGCGAAGGGTGATGCCCCGCGCCTGCGTGGCCGACGCCAAGAAACACCTGCGGCTGTTCCTCTCTGACGCGCTCGAGGAGCTCGGCTTCATCACCAGCGCATGCGCTTGTGCAAGCGAATTGTCGGGAGTGCTTGACGCACAACAGCCTGACCTCGTCGTGCTCGGCGTGTCCGTCAACGGGACCGAGGTCGGCGAAATTCTCGAAGTTCTCGTCCGGAAGAATTTCGGCGGCAAGGTGCTCATCATCGGTCCACCGGACTCGATTATGGTAAAGGCGGTTCGGCAAATTGCCGAGGAATACGATATCGCGATGCTGCCCTCGCTGCCGACGCCCTTCAGCGCCGGAACGTTGCGGGCCAGCGTCGCTTCACTGCTGCCCACCGAACCGGCGCCGAGCCCGGCGGTGGACGTGGCCGAGGCGCTGAAGGCCGGGTGGCTCGAATTGTGGTATCAGCAAAAGATCAACGCGCGCACCCTGGTTCCGAGCGGCGCGGAGGCGCTGGTGCGGATGCGACACCCCGCCTGGGGGGTCGTTCCACCGGCGTATTTCATTCCGGACGACAAGGATCCGCATTATCGCGCGCTGTCCGAGTTCGTGATCGGCCGCGCGATCGAGGATTGGCATTACCTTCTGGAGCAGCAAGGTCCGGTGGATCTCTCGATCAACCTGCCGGTTTCGTTTTTAAGGGGCCGCGAGACGGTGCGCGACCTGTGTCTCGGAATGCCCGACCATCCCGCATTCGGCGGTTTGATCATCGAGATCGACAGCGCCGAGGTGATGGACAATCTGGATCTCGTGATCGACGTCGCCAGACAGGTGCGCCTGCATAATATCGCGATTGCCGTCGACAATGTCGGCCCGGAATGGCCGGCGCTCTTGGGGCTCCGGAACTTTCCATTCGTCGAGCTGAAAGTCGATCATCAGTTTGTCACCGGCTGCGCGGATGACCGCTTGAAGCAGACGGTATGCCGCCACATCGTCGAGCTGGCGCAGGACCATGGTGCGCGCGCCATCGCCCAGGGGGTCGAAACCCGCACCGATTTTCTCGCCGCGCATGACATGGGCTTCGATCTGGTCCAGGGCTATCTGTTCAGCAAGCCGCTCGGGGTCAAGAAATTTGCCCGCTCGCCCCCCGTGCTGCCATCCCCCTCCGGGCAAAAGCCGTGAGGGATCGTTCGGCCCGACTCAGCCGAACTTCATCAAGAACTGGCCCACGGATGAACCAGCCGCATGCGCGCGCGGCCATGTTCATCGAAATTCCCGTCCGCGAGCCACGCGGCGATGGCGGCGCGGCGCGACGGCCATTCGGCGGCGATGATCGAGTGCCACGCCACGTCGCAGCGACGCCCCTTGCTGAGGGCCGAGCCACGCCATGTCCCCTCCGGCGTAAAACCGTAGCGCGCCGCCGCGTTCAGCGACGCCTGGTTTGCCGCGTTGCAGCGCCAGACCAGCCGCTGGTACTGCAATTCCTCCATCGCATATTGCATCAGGAGAAAGATCGCTTCGGTCGCGGCCCGGGTTCGCTGCAGCCGCGGCGAAAACCAGATCGCCCCGATTTCGATCGCCCCCTCGGCCGGGTAGATATCGCACAGCGATAGCCAGCCTTGAGCCACGCCGCTGCTGTTGGGCCGCACCACCCAGAACGGCTGATCCGCCCGCCCGGCCAATTCGGTGACCAGCGCCAGCAAGTCGCACTGCTGCGCGAACGGCCCGTAACGCAAATAGGCAAAGGACGCGTCGGCGCCCTGCGCGGCGCGCCAGAGTTCGTCCGCGTGTCCGACGCGAAGCGGTTCGAGGGACACCGCGCGCCCCTCAAACGGAAGCCGTTCAGGAAACGGCCAGGGCGGTGGTGGCGAGCCCGGCGCGGAGGGGGCGGCTGTCACGCCCGCCGCCCATCAATCGAACTTCATGTCGAGACATTTCGAGATGTCGGAGCCGAGGCCGGACGAGATGATGATGCAGCCGCGCACCTTGCGCGCATTGTTGTCGCTGGCCCACACCGCATAGCCGCCGGGTCCGAAGAACGAGTTGGTGTTCGGCGGTTCGGTTTCGGTGGCGTCGAACGAATAGTTCGAATCGGTCTCGAAGATGCGGGGCTTCTTGGCGCAGTTGCCATCGGCCTGCACGTTGATGACTTCCTTGTTGTCGCGCGTCAGCGCCAGCGTGACCTGGCAGCGGAAATATTCCGAGGTCTTGATGTTGAAGACATACGCGTACGATCTGCAGGTCGCGGTGTTGAGCTTGCCGGGGCTCAGGCCGCGGCTGCAGGCAATCCGCTGGTTGTTGCTGAGCTTGAATTCGTCGGCCTGGACCGCGGGGGCCAGCGTCATGAACGACAGCGCAACACCAAAACCGATCTTCACGACGAGGTTCATCCGAATCATCCCTATAAACGTTTCTGGCAATAGCGCGTGTGTAACCGGAAACCGGAACATAGTCGCGAAGTCGAAGGCGGGAAATCACAAAGTCGCAGAGAAGGCGTGATGCGGCAAAGGTACCATTGACGGAATAATGACGTTCGTGATTTGTTCAATGAGATGGGACGGAAGCCAATTTGGCCGCTGGGAGGGATGACGATGACGAGAATTTCAACCAAAACCTTTTTGATCGCGGCCGCGCTCAGCGTGCTGACGTCGTCAGCATTCGCACAGGCCGCCGCACCGACGCCCTGGGAACTGAAGTCCGACATGGGCTATGCCTACGGCAAGGACGGCAAGACGCTTGCGTACAAGTTGGGCACCAGCAATGCCGGCACGCTGCTGAAGGGCGCCAAGAAAGTGCCGAAGGGCACGCTGTTCTTCGTCGGCGAGAACGGCCAGCTTTACATGCGGACCGGCCCCTACCTCGAAGACGACGGCAAGTTCAAGTTCGGCGCGAATTGAGGGGCGTGTTTAACGACCGCTTGTCGTCCCGGCCTTGAGCCGGGACCCATACTCCGCGGCACCAGTAATTCAAGCAAGGTATCTAACGCCACTGCCCAACGATGGGACTCGGCGTATGGGTCCCGGTCTTCGCCGGGACGACACCGCAAGCTTTACTAAAACGCCGCCGCCAGTTCCTTCGCACCTGGCTTGCTGCTGTTGACGTCCATCCGCTCGTCGGTGATCGCAAGCAGTTTTGCCACCGTGTTGTGGCGGATCGCGACCGGGTTGCGCTCGTAGCCACCGCGCTGGAAGAAATTCGAGGTCGGCACCTGCTCGCGCATCGCCTGCGGCATCGTCACCATGTCGAGACCGGTGCTGTCGCCGGTCAGGTTCATCATCTCGAGTTCGGCGGCGCTGAGCGGTCTGGTATAGCCCTTGGCGCGCGCGAACAGCACCGAGGTCAGCAGCTTGTGGGTCTGCAGCAGCGGGCCGACGTCGATGTCCAGCACCATGGCGTGGACCCCCCAGCCCTGCGGCGTGTTGGCGAGCTTTTCGTGCTCCGACCATTGCACCGGCACCGAGCGCGCGAACGCCACCATCCGCTTCAACACCGCCAGCTTGTGGTCCATCGCCTTGCGCGCCGGTCCTGACAGGCCGGAGGCCTTTTCCGTCAACGCCTTGACGATGTCATGCCCCTGTTCGGCGAGCAGCGAGACGGTGTTGGTGGTGAGCAACTGGTTGTAGCCAACCGCCGTCGAGATCGCGCGCGAGCCCGGGCGCGAGGAACTCAATCCGGATTGCATGTCGTGATTGCCGTTGCCGCCGGTCTCGAACGAATAGACCCGCACGATCTGCTCGCGCGTCAGGCCGGAAGCCAATGCGACGCGGCCATAGGCGCGCTTGAACTCGACCTCGCTGGCCGGCCGCTGCGGCGTAAACTGGAAATGCGCCGCGGCGGCTTGCAGGAAATCGGCGACCACCGGAAGCGGCTTGCGCTCGCGGGGCTTGTCGTCGGGCTCCGGATCCACCGGCCGCTTCGGCCCGTCGTAAAGCGGCGGTTGCGTCAGCACATAATCATCGAGCGTGATCGCCTGGCGCTCGCGCCGCTTGGCGTTGCGGCCGCGCCGTTTTTCGGCAATCGCGGTCCAGTAGGGTTCGGCTTCCTGCTCGAATGCGGCGCGCGCGGCCTGATACTCTTTCAACTTGCGGCGATATTCCGCGATCGCCTGCGGCGAGGCCGCCTGCGCCATCGCATCCGCCGTTGAGGCCGGCAGCGCGTCCATGGTCAAAGCCAGCGGCGCGCCCGCGGGAAGCGCGAGCGCGACAAGGCAAAAATAGAGGCGAATCAATTGCAGGCGCATCGCCTTGTTGTAGCAAGTGTCGGGCTCAAGTCAGCCCCGAAACGGCGCAGCGCCGTGCCGCTCACTCCTGCTCGACACCGCTGGTCTTGATCAATTGCGACCACTTCTTTTCATCCTTGTCGATGAAATCGGCGTAATCCTCCGGCGTGCCGGGTGTGATCTCGGTGCCGTCATTGGCCAATTGCCTCTTGACCTCGTCGGAGCCAAGCGCGTCGCGCAGCACCTTGTTGAGCTTGTCGATGATGGGCCGCGGCGTGCCGGCAGGCGCCGCGAGGCCGTAATACAGCGACGCATCGAAGCCGGCCACGCCCGCTTCCGCCATCGTCGGCACGTCCGGCAACAAGCTGGAGCGGGTCGTGCTGGTCACCGCGAGGGCGCGCAGTTTGCCGGCCGAGACGTTGGGGTGCGAGGCCGGGATCGGCGCGAACGCCATCGGGATATGGCCGCCCAACAGGTCGGTCAGCGCCGGACCGGTTCCCTTGTAGGGAATATGCACCAGCGTGATCCCGGCGGTGCGGGCGAAATATTCGCCGGTGATGTGACTGACCGTGCCGGCGCCGGCCGAGCCGAAATTGACCTTGCCGGGATTGGCCTTGGCGTGCGCGATCAGTTCGGCGACGGTCTTGGCCGGAAACGACGGATGCACCACCAGCGAATTCGGCGCATTGCCGATCAGGCCGATCGGCGCGAAATCCTTGCGCGGATCGTAGCCGGCGCTCTTGTAGAGCGACGGCCCGATCGCCAGCGTGCCGGTATAGCCCAGCACCAGCGTGTAGCCATCGGGATCGCTCTTGGCGACGGCCTTGGTGCCGATCGTGCCGCCGGCGCCGGGACGATTGTCGACCACGACCTTCTCGCCGAGCAGTTCGCTCATCTTGTCAGCGATGCCACGGCCGACGATCGAGGTCGAACCACCAGGTGCGAACGGAATCACCAGCGTGATCGCTCGCGTCGGATAGTTTTGAGCTTGCGCGCTGTTGAGGCTGGCGGCGAAACCGACGGCGATGATGACGGCCAAAGCGTTACCGCGCATTCAGCACTCCCTTGGGATCATTGTTCTTGTTGGCGTATGGTCGCTGAAACAGCCGACATCCGCAACCCGCGTTCCGGACGACCCTACCCATCGTCATTGCGAGCCAACGGGTCGCAATGACGGACTCAAGGAGCCCTATTTCCAGGCGAACACCGGCTGTTCCAGTTCGGCCACGCGGGTATTGCGGCCCGCCAGCACTTCACGGAATTGATAGATCAGCGCCGCCGTCGGCGCGTGGATGTGTTGGCCGGCGAGGCGAAAGCGGATCACGCGGCGCGTGCTTTCGGGAATTTTGGTGAAGCTGAACGCGTCTTGCTGCTCGATCTCGTCAAGCGCGATGCGATGCACGGAAGCCACCTCCGCCGGGTTCGGCATCGGCGCGGCCTTTGTGCTTACCCACACCACGACCGGCGTGATCAGATAGCCGGACCTCGTCGGATAGTCGTCGAGCAGGCCCAGCACATCGCCCTCTCCGAGCGCCAGGCCGAGCTCTTCATGAAGCTCGCGCAACGCCGACTGGACTTGCGTCTCGCCGGGATCGCAGCGTCCGCCCGGCAGCGCCCATTGGGCCGAATGCGAGCGCAGGCCCGCGGCACGCCGCGTCAGCAGAAACGCCGCCTCCGCACCATTCTCGCTTTCGGTGAGCGCGATGACCACGGCGGCCCGCTTCAGCGCAGGCTCTGGCTCATCCGCCGTCGCCCGCGAGAAAGCTGCAACGAGCTCTGCGATATTTCGCCGGGTGGCATCATCAAATGAACGGGCCATGACGCTTGACTACAATACTCCCGCGTTTGATGAAATGACTGTCGAGACATGACCGCCTGCAGGAAACGGAATGCATCAGATGACGACCAGGGCCGCCACGGAGAAGCTCAAATCCGATGGCTGGAAAATCGTCGAAACGACCGGCTTCATGCATCTGATCGGGCCGTTATGGGAAAGGCTCGTCGACGGCGAGCTTGAATTCGCGCTGATCACCGAGGACAAGCACCACAACCGCCGCGGCCTGGTGCAGGGCGGCGTGCTGATGACCTTCGCCGACCGCACCTGCGGCATCACCGCGCGACACGTCTCTGGCAAGCCGACGCTGGCGACCGTGCAGCTCGACACGCATTTCGTCGAATCCGGCAAGATAGGCGAGGTGTTGATCTCCAAACCGCACGTGGTGCGCGCGACCCGCAGCCTGATTTTCATCACCACCGAAGTCACCGTCGACAAGCGCTGTATCGCGATGGCGTCGGGCGTGTTTAAGATATTGAAGAATGATACGTAGCCCATTCTGTCATTGCGAGGAACGAAGCGACGAAGCAATCCACCTTTCTTGTCTGCGGCTATGGATTGCTTCGCTGCGCTCGCAATGACGACGGCCCACCAGAAGGAGCCCCGCCCGATGCAATATCGTCAACTCGGCCGCAGCGGCCTGAAGATTTCGCCGATCTGCCTGGGCACCATGATGTTCGGCGGGCCGACCGACGAGGCGACGTCGTCGCGGATCGTGGCGAAGGCACGCGAGGCCGGCATCAATTTCATCGACAGCGCCGACGCCTATAATGGCGGCAAGTCCGAGCAAGTGGTCGGCCGCGCCATTGCCAACGTCAGGCACAGCTGGGTGCTCGCAACAAAGCTCGCCAATCAGATCGGCGACGATCCCAATTGCGGCGGGCTGTCGCGGCGCTGGGTGTTGCGGGCGGCGGAAGAGAGTTTGAAGCGGCTCGGCACCGACTATATCGACATCTACTATCTGCATAAGGAAGATCACGCGACGCCGTTGGAAGAGACCGTGCGCGCGATGGGTGACCTGATGCGGCAGGGCAAGATTCGCTATTTCGGCGTTTCGAACTACCGCGCCTGGCGCGTCGCCGAGATCTGCAACATCTGCGACCGCAACGGCATCGACCGCCCGGTCGTCAGCCAGCCCTATTACAACGCCATGAACCGGATGCCGGAGGTCGAGCACTTCCCGGCCTGCGGCTATTACGGCCTCGGCATCGTGCCCTATAGCCCCTTGGCGCGCGGCGTGCTGACCGGTAAGTACCTGCCCGATACGGCGCCCGACAAGGACAGCCGCGCCGGCCGCAACGACAAGCGCATGATGCAGACCGAATGGCGGCCGGAATCGCTGCAGCTCGCGCAGCAAATCAAGGAGCACGCCGAAGCCCGCGGCATCACCGCCGGGCAGTTCGCGGTGTCATGGGTGCTGAACTCGTCATTCGTGTCCGCCGTGATCGCCGGTCCCCGCACCGAGGAGCAGTGGGACGATTACCTGAAGGCGCTCGACTATCGCTTCACGGCGGAGGACGAGGCGCTGATCGACCGGCTGGTCGCGAGCGGGCATCCATCCACACCGGGGTTCAACGATCCCGCCTATCCGATCGAGGGACGGCGCGCGCGCACGGCGACTTAAACGAAAGTCGCATACGGCATCGTCGCCTGCAAAAATTTAATTCAGCGCCTTCGGAATAAATCCGGAAGCCGCCATCGACGTTGTTCACCATCTGCCGCGTCGAAGCGTCGCATCTTCCCGAACATTCTTGCCAAACACCTGCGCAAGCCTTTGTCTCCCTTCCAATAATAAGGGGCGCATCCTTGGTTGGATCGCCGTCAAAACGGGGAGGAAATCATGACGACATCCAAAAAAGACACCACTTCCAGCCGCCGCCGCTTCCTGAAAGTGGCCGCCGCGGGCGCTGCAGCAACGGTCGCAGCCCCCAGCGTCGTAAACGCGCAAGGCGCGACCAGCATGCGCTTCCAAAGCACCTGGCCGGCCAAGGACATTTTCCACGAGTACGCGCTCGACTACGCCAAGAAGGTCAACGACATGACCGGCGGCGATCTCAAGATCGAGGTTCTGCCGGCCGGCGCCGTGGTGCCCGCCTTCGGCCTGCTCGAGGCGGTCTCGAAGGGTACGCTCGACGGTGGACACGGCGTGCTCGCCTATCATTACGGCAAGCAGAACGCGCTCGCGCTGTGGGGCTCCGGTCCCGGCTATGCGATGGACGCCAACATGCTGCTGGCCTGGCACAAGTACGGCGGCGGCAAGGAGCTTCTGGCCAAGCTGTACAGCTCGATCGGCGCCAACGTCGTCTCATTCCCTTATGGGCCGATGCCGACCCAGCCGCTCGGCTGGTTCAAGAAGCCGGTCACCAAGGCCGACGACCTGAAGGGTATCAAGTTCCGGACCGTCGGCATTTCGATCGACGTGTTCAGCGGCATGGGCGCTGCGGTCAACGCCTTGCCCGGCGGTGAAATCGTCGCCGCGCTCGACCGCGGCCTGCTCGATGCCGCCGAATTCAACAACGCCACGTCGGACCGCGTCCTCGGCTTCCCCGACGTGTCCAAGATCTGCATGCTGCAGAGCTTCCACCAGAATGCCGAGCAGTTCGAGATCATGTTCAACAAGGACAAGTACGACGCGCTGCCGGCGAAGATCCGCGCGATCCTCGACAACGCCGCCGAAGCGGCCGGACAGGACATGGCCTGGAAGGCGATCGACCGGTATTCGAAAGACTACGCCGAGATGCAGACCAAGGATAACGTCAAGTTCTACAAGACCCCCGACTCGGTGCTGCAGGCGCAGCTCGATGTCTACGATCAGGTCGTCGAGAAAAAGTCGGCGGAAAATCCGCTGTTCAAGGAGATCGTGGCGTCCCAGCTGGCGTTCGCCAAGCGCGCGACGCAGTGGGAGCAGGACACCGTGGTGAACCGCCGGATGGCGTATAACCACTACTTCGGACCCAACGCCAAGAAGCGGACCTGAGGCAATAGAATCGACCAACAGACCCCGTCCGGGATGGCAATCCCGGGCGGGGTCTTGTATCGTCGGCTGGCCATCGCCTGCGCATTCACGACGCGAACGCGCTCCGACGCGGCGCCGGATCTCAGGTCGGCCATTACGCCCGGCTTCGCCCGGTTCATTCCTGTGCCAAGTAGCAGCCCTTTATTGAGCAGCCCGTACCAAGCAGTCCAGATTTCATGAACAGCGACCGTTTTCTGCATACCATCGACGGTATCAGCACCTTTGCCGGCAAGGCGGCCGCCTGGCTGGTGATGGCCTTGATGCTTCTCGTCTGCGCCGAGGTTTTCAAGCGCTACATCCTGAACATGCCGACCGCATGGATCTTCGATGCGTCGAACATGATGTACGGCGCGGCGTTCATGCTCGGCGGCGCTTATACGCTGGCGCAGAACGCCCATGTCCGCGGCGACTTTCTCTACTCCTCGATGCGGCCGCGCACCCAGGCCGGGCTCGATCTGGTGCTTTACATCGTGTTTTTCCTGCCCGGGATCGCGGCGCTGGCCTATGCGGGCTGGGACTATGCCGCGCTGTCGTGGCGCATCAACGAGCACTCCAACGTGACCGCGGACGGACCGCCGGTCTATCATTTCAAGGCGATGATCCCGCTGGCGGGCATATTGCTGTTGCTGCAAGGGTCCGCTGAAATCGCGCGCTGCGTCATCTGCCTCAAGACCGGCGTGTGGCCGAGCCGCCTCAAGGATGTCAGCGAAATCGACGTCGTCGAGGAGCAACTGGCGCTGAGCGAGCATGTCGACGACGAAGCGCGCCGAAGCGCGATCGAGCATGCGCAGAACATCGAGGAGAGCGCGCGCCAGCGCGGCTTGGGCGGGGACGTGCAGCGATGAGCGATCCGGCACTCGGGCTTTTGATGCTCGGACTCATCGTCGTCGTCATCATCATGGGTTTCCCCACGGCGTTCACGCTGATGGGGCTCGGCATGTTCTTCGGCTTCTTCGCCTATTACCGCGCCGGCGAATCCTGGGCCGACAACCACATCTTCGACCTGATGGTCCAGCGCACCTATGGCGCGATGACCAATGACGTCCTGATTTCCATCCCGCTGTTCGTCCTGATGGGCTACGTGATGGAACGCGGCGCGCTGGTGGACAAGATGTTCTACGCGATCCAGCTGGCGTTCCGGCGCGTGCCGGCGGCGCTCGCGGTCGCCTCGTTGATCGTCTGCACCTTCTGGGGCATTGCCTCCGGCCTCGTCGGCGCCGTCGTGGTGCTGATGGGCGTCATCGCCTTCAACCCGATGCTCAAGGCCGGCTATGACGTGAAACTCGCCTCCGGCGTCATCACCGCCGGCGGCACGCTCGGTATCCTGATCCCGCCCTCGGTCATGATCATCGTCTATGCGGCGGTCGCCGGGCAGTCGGTGGTGAAGCTGTACGCCGCGGCGATGTTTCCGAGTTTCTTCCTGGCGTTCCTCTACCTCGTCTACATCATCGGCTGGGCGCTGATTAACCCCAAAATCGCGCCGAAGCTGCCGGAGAGCGAAACCCGGGTGCCGGTGCGGCCGTGGGTGACGCAGATCCAGCAGCTCTATTCCCGCAAGATGCTGCCGGCATTGCTGGCCGCGACTGTGGCCCCGTCGCGGGCCCTTGCCATCACGGTGGATGGCGCGCGGCTCGGCTACGGCACGATCCTCAAGAGCCTGTCGTTCGTGCTGGTCCCGCTGGTCATGACGCTCGGCACCCTGTGGGGCATCTGGTGGTACGTCGTGATCCACCAGCAGCCGGACGCGCCCACCGCCATCGAGCGCAGCGAGGCTCCGACCCCGCTCGGACAGGGCGCGCCGAGCAGCGAGCCGGTCGAGGAAAAGCTTCAGGAACTGGGCAGCTCGGTCCAGCAGTCCGGCGCGGCCAAAAAGGGCGAGCCGGAAGTGCTGCAGCAGATGGGTAATCTGCAGAGCGAAACCGCCGCTCCGCCATCGGCGTCCGGTCCGCCGGAAGGCTTCTATCTGTATTTCGGGTTCACGGCCGCCGTCCTGCTGCTGCTGCTGTTCTACTATTACGCGATCATGGAGGCCGAACAGTTCGAGGTGCTGCGGCTGTTGATTACCTCGGTGATGCCGCTTGGCCTGCTGACCGTGGTCGTGCTCGCCGTGATCCTGTTCGGCATCACGACCGCCACGGAATCGGCGGCGGTAGGCGCCGCCGGCGCCTTCCTGCTGGCGTTCCATGCCCGCACGCTGAACTGGAAAAAGACCAAGGAGGCGGTGTTCCTCACCCTCAAGACCACGTCGATGGTGTGCTGGCTGTTCGTCGGCTCGGCGCTGTTCTCGGCGGTGTTCGCTATACTCGGCGGCCAGGCGCTGCTGGAGAGCTGGGTGCTGTCGCTCAACCTGACACCGGTCCAGTTCATGATCCTGTCGCAGGCGATCATCTTCGTGCTGGGCTGGCCGCTGGAATGGACCGAGATCATCGTGATCTTCGTGCCGATCTTCCTGCCGATGCTGAAGCACTTCAGCGTCGATCCGATCCTGTGGGGCGTGCTGGTGTTCGTGAACCTGCAGGCCGCCTTCCTGTCGCCGCCGGTGGCGATGTCGGCGTTCTACCTGAAAGGCGTCGCGCCCAAACACGTCACGCTGAACCAGATCTTTTCCGGCATGATGCCTTACATGTTCATCGTGATCATCTGCATGGTCATCATGTATATGTGGCCGGGCATGACGCTGTGGCTGCCGAAATATCTGTACGGCGGCTAAGGCCGGGGGACGCGGGTTCCAGGGTTAGCGGGAACAACGGCCTCAATGGGCCGTTGTCTCCTGCGGTCACCGCAGCCGCAAACCAGCGGAGGATTCCGATGGAACCGATCCTGGGTTTTGAACCGGTCCTGTTTGTTATCGTCGTGGTGCTGCTGTTTGGTGGCGGGAGCTATTGGGGCCGGCGTCACGGCCATTGGTGAGCACGATGATCGATTTTCCGAACCATAGCCGAAGCTATGACCACACAAGGCGCGCCGTGCGGTTTTGGGGCTACGACAGCGCGATCGAGGCCTCGTTCTATGTCAACGAGGAGGCGCTGGCGCGAATCCAGCCGGACGTGCCGCTCGATGAATCGGGCTTTCTGAACGCGTTCGACGCCAACCGCGACAAGATCTGCGCCGCAGCCGCCCGCGTTTACGTGCGCGGCAGCCGCGGCTCTTACGATCTCGGGGTGGCAAACTTCTAAAGGAAGGTGCGGCCTCAATCCGCCGGGCACAGCCCTTCTTCGATCGCGGCCGACTGCAATTGGCCGGCGTCGGTGACGCCTGCCGCCGCGGTTGCCAGGATGCGCGACGCCATCTTCACCTTGATTGCCGGCGTGGCTGGCTTGCCCGACGTGCTGTCGACATGGGCGGAAGCCAGTTCCAGCACCGATCTCATCATTGAAACCAGTTCCGGATTGAAGTTGTTCGGCGAAATCTTGGTCATGCGCACTCCCGTTGGCGCTCATGTAGCGCGGCAACGTGACTCCAATACGACCCTGGTGTGAAGGATCGCCATAGAGGTTAAGGATTGCGCGGCCTCGGGTCTCAATCGTTGGGCGAACAGTCATTGGCGGGCCGGATCTGAAACTTCAATTGACGGCAATTTCTACCTAATCAATCATAGGTTTGGACTGGAGAGCCCAATGTCTACCAATAAGCTGACGCTTAGATTCCGCTGTCCGGCAGAGCTTGAAGGAGAGCTGCCACGGCCCGTGGCGGCGAACCAGGGTGTTCCCGACTGGCTCAAGATGATGCCGGCAAAAGCCTTCAGCGACATCAACTTGCGCGACGAGGAAACGATAAAGCGGTGTCCGCCTTTCGTCGATGCGATGACCTGCGGCTTTCTGATCCCGCTGGTCTGCGACCTGAGGATCGAGAACGGCCAGATCACCTGGGACAACGAACTCCCCCCGGGATCTCTGGATTTTCCCCGTTCACCGATCGGATTTCACGACAAGGGACAGGTTACCGGCACGCCGCTTTTCGATTCCGATCGCTTCATCATCAAATTCCACAATCTGTGGACCATCGAGGCCCCGGAAGGCTATGCGCTGTTCTTCACACATCCCGTCAATCGTTTTGATCTGCCATTCACCACGCTAAGCGGGCTGGTCGATTGCGACCGTTATACCGACACCTGGATACATTTTCCGGCGCACTGGCATGACACAAATTTCCGGGGCATCCTCCCGAAGGGCACGCCCATAGCCCAGTGCATTCCAGTCAAGCGGGAAAGCTGGGTTTGCGAAACTTCGTCGTTCACGCCGGAAGAGACGCAGCAGGCTCGCGAATTCCGGGACACGATGCGAGGGGAGTCCGGATTGTACAGGCGGCAATTCAGGGCGTAGCCGCTCAGTTCGATTCTCCACCCAGGAATTTCGCCGCCGCGCTGGGGCGGAAGAAGAAGCGGCCGTGAGACGAAGCGGCAAGCACGTAGGCGGCGCGGCCAAGCAGGTGGGGTCTTCCGCGCATGACGGCACGCAAGGCCGTCTCGGCGCCATCACGGTCGCCCATCTCCAGCAGGCACGCGGCGAGGTTGGCGCGGGCCAAGGCGTCCTCTGGACGCAGACCGAGCGCGTGGCGGAATTTATCGGCGGCTGCGGCGTAGTCTCGCTCATAGAGCAGGGCCAGCGCGAGTTCCGTCAAAATGTCCGGACGTCCCGGAGCCGCGTCATGAGCGACCATCAGGATGGTGCGAGCCTTTGAGGACTCATGGTTTTGCAGAAACAGGCGTCCCAGATCGACCTTCAAGTCGATGGTCTCGGGCGCCAGCGAAAGGCCTTCCTCGACGATCCTGATGGCCTCGTTGAGTTTGCCGGCCCTGGCAAGCTGACCTGCGAGCTCCTGAAAGGCAGGCAAATACGGTGGACGCCGCGCGGCGGTGCGCCGCAATTGCTCGATCCCATCCGCCGAGCGTTCCGAACTACACAAGGCTGCGCCAAGCAGTGTTTCAACTTCCGCATCGCTGCCGCGGCGAGCGGCTTTTTCGAGCGGCACAATCGCCTCACCCGCACGATTCTGATTGATCAGGGCATGAGCCAAAATGAGCACCGCGCTCCTGTCGGTGCGGTTCGATTTGAGGATTTCGGCTGCAAGTTGCTGTGCCCGGCCGAACTGCCGCATCTGCAGCGCCAGTGAGGCTTGCTGAAGCGCCTGCGCCCGGGAACTGTTGTGGCCGCCACTCACGGCATCGCCTGTGCGAGGTGCGAACACCGCATCGCGGTTTTGCCCGGCCTCACGCCGAGCACGCAGTAATGGAAGTTCAGCATTGCCCGGTCCCAGGTCCGTCGTCTTGCCCGCGGCGACACTGCCATTTCTGATTCAATTGTCAAAGAACGATGAGGTTGCAGATTCGCGTTCTCGCGGCGCGATGCGCCCGAGTCTTGCTTGAAGTTCTCGCCCTCGAATCCAGAGGGCGCAGGGAAGACCGGATGCGCGCTGCACCCGCGGTCTCGTGTGCGAATTGTGCTAAGTAGGCTGCACACGAGCATACAGGGCAGCGGAGAACACCCGGCCTTCCCTGCGCAATGGCTTTACGGCTTATAACGCGCTCTCCCCGGTGAGACGGCCTCTATTGCCACCGTCGTCCCTCG
>NZ_JAFCLY010000052.1:0-64333 GCF_018130185.1 Bradyrhizobium sp. AUGA SZCCT0182
GCCATTTTTCAGACCTTTGTTTTGCATGAGGAAGGAGGAAGACGTACGCCGATGGCAGAATCCGTGCTGGGAATGTTATGCCGACCTACGGTTACTTCGCGAAGGTCCTCCTCCGCGTTCAAGTGCTCCGCAATGTCTTCTGCAGTTTTCTTGGCGCGCGCTTCAGCGATAGTGTTACCGTCGTTCCTGACGATTTTTTTAGTTTCGCGTGAACTGGAAAGTCTTTCGGTTTTAGCGATTCGTCGTCGGCCCTAGCCCATCTTCCTTGTTTGCAAAGATAAATCGTGATTTTGGATTCGGTTTCAAAATCATCCTAAATTTCATGTAATTAGGACACCCGTTCTGACGAATTAGTGGATGGGCTTTGGAACCGACAGCCGATTCCTTGGCTTCATACTTAGTCCGGCACCTTTCGGACCTAGGCCACTGGGCTGACAATGTCCGTTCACAGGGGTGGAGCGGACGTCGCCAACGCGCGCACTAACTTCCGACAATGACCCTGAACGGCCAATCTCCTCGGGGCGCCAGGACGAAATTGAGGCCTTAGAGCGGGCAGGTTCCTCGAACCGCCAAGATGCCAAGACCCGCATCGAGGGCGAGCGGCATCGCGATCACCGTCGACGGCGCTACCCTAGTAAGCACAGCTGACCACAATCAACATCGCGTTGAGGTCCAGCACGCATCGGCCAAATGTGGCCTGGGAGGTTGGACCCAACAATTGCTGACTGAAGCAGTCCATGCGTGTATGCTGACGCACCCTACAGGGCCATGATGTACGTCGAACTCTGCGAGGGCCAATATGGCACAACTTCGCGAGTGGCTTGAGGCGCGAGGACTGGGGCGCTACGCGGACGCGCTACTGGCTCAGGACATCGAACTCGATATCCTGCCCGAACTGACAGATGCAGACCTGACGGCGGCCGGTCTGCCGGTTGGGGCTCGCAAGCGCCTGCTCCAGGCGATTGAGGGCAACCTCTCCGATGCGGCGATGCAGTCAATGGGGGCGCCGCCGATCGTTCCGACAACGGAGCCGGCAACTGAAGCGGAACGACGGCAACTGACCGTCCTTTTTTGCGACGTCGTCGGCTCGACCCACCTCGCTGAGACGTTAGATGCGGAAGATCTGCGAAATCTGCTGCTGTCATTTCAGAAAGTATGCGCAGAGGTGGTTCAGCGCCATGAAGGGCAAATCGGCCTTTTCATCGGGGATGGCGTGACCGCCTATTTCGGTTATCCGAGGGCCCACGAGGATTCCGCTCAGCGTGCAGTCCAGACGGGCCTCGATATCATGGCCGGATTGACGGAGCTTGGGCGAGAAGGTCTCGAAGCCCGCTGCGGTGTCAACACCGGCCCAGTCGTTGTCGGTGAACTGGGAGTTGGCGAGAAGCGCCTGTGTGACGGCATCGTTGGCGAAGCGCCAAATATTGCCGCACGTCTGCAAGGCTTGGCACTGCCGGGTAGCCTGGTCATGAGCGAGGCGACGCTGCGCCTCGTGGAGGGCCTCTTCGAGGTTGAGCCGCTCGGCCCGCAAATGCTCAAGGGCGTCAGCGCACCGATTGCAATCTATCGGGTGCTGCGCCCCAGCGCCGCCCCCAACCGCTTTGAGGCGAGAGGTGGACAATTCTTGACCCCACCGATCGGCCGCGAGACCGAACTCGGCTTTCTCACCAAGCGGTGGGAGAACGCGATGGAAGGCGAAGGCCAGGCCGTGCTGCTGCAGGGAGAGGCCGGCATCGGCAAATCCCGCTTGCTGCAGACGCTTCGCATGCAGCTCCGCGAAACGCCGCACGCCGAAATCGTCTTTTATGGCTCTCCACAACATCAGACCAGCGCGCTCTGGCCGGTGATCCAGCAATTGCATCGAGCGCTGGGCGTTGCCGGCGAAAAGGATGACGTCGCGCGGCGGGAGCGCCTCGGACACTTTCTCCTCGATCTCGGTTTGGACAGTGCCGATGTGGTCGGGCCGCTCGCCATGCTGCTGGGTCTTTCTGCGGATTCGGGGTCGGATGCCGGCCCGGCGGATCCTGGACAGGTTCGCCAAGCTGTCTTCGCCGCCCTGTCGCAGCTGACCTCTGCAGTGCAGCGGCGAAACCCAGTGCTCGTGGTCGTCGAGGATGCCCATTGGATTGATCCGTCGACAACAGAATATGTCGGTCAGATGCTCTCTGACATGGCGTCGCAACGACTTTTTGTTCTGCTGACCGCCCGACCGGAGTTTCGTGCGCCGTGGTCGAATTCGTCGCCGCTGGTGACCTTGCCACTCGCCAGGCTCAGCCGCCGCGAGACCGAAGCGATGATTCGTCGCGTCGCGGCCGATGATTTTCCGGCGGCCATGCTGGCGCAATTGGTCGCCAAGACCGACGGTGTGCCGCTATTCATCGAAGAGCTGACCAAATCGGTCGCCGAAAGTAGAAGTAACGTCGGCTTCGGCGGGGCCATCGAGATCCCTGCGACGTTGCAGGCCGCGCTTCATGCCCGTTTGGATCGTCTGGCGCCGATCCGGCACATCATTCAGGTGGCGGCGCTTTTGGGCCGGGTGTTCGATGCCGATCTTCTGATCGCGGTGAGCCAACGAGACGCTGCCGCGGTTAAACGGGCACTGCACGACCTGATCGAGGCTGAACTTATCTACCCGCGAAGAGATCCCCACTGCGAAAGCTATCAGTTCAAACACGCCTTGATCCAGGACGCGGCCATCGGCACCCTCCTTCGCAACCAACGGGCCCAATTGCACCGCCAGATCGCGGTTTCCCTGGTCGAGCTTCGTGCCGATGCGGTCGGGCGCAACCCGGAGCTCCTGGCGCACCATCTTCAGGAAGCCTGCGACTGGGGCGGCGCGCTCGATCACTGGCAAAAGGCGGGAGTGGCCGCCATGGCCAGGGCTGCCAGCCGTGAGGCGGTATCGCACTTTGCCAACGCAATTGACTGCAGCAAGAGGCTAGACGATGTGACCGGCGGCGCCGAGCGGATGACACGTCTCCACCTGGCGATGGCCAATGCCTTGACGCAGGCGGAAGGGTTTCGTTCCGAGCGCCTTAGTCAGGCGCTTGATGCTGCACGTCGTGCCGCCTCGGCCACTGCATTGGTCGAATTGCAGTGTGAAGCGGCGATATCGCTCTCTGGGTTTTTTTATGCCATCGGGCGTAATCGCGATTATCTGACGCTCGCCGATGAGCAACTGAAAAATCACGCCGATCTGCTACCTCCGGCCTGTGTGAGCGGCCTTTGGTCGTCAAAGGGGACTGCTCATTTCAACCGGGGAGAATGGCGTTTCGCGATCGACGCCCTGCGTAAGGCCCGAGATCTGATTGATCGAACTCATGCCAGCCGTCGTATTTTGCTAGGCGGCGCGGATCAATTGATCGCGACCCAGTCCTACTTTTTCCGATCACTGGTTGCGATGGGTTTCATTGATGAGGCTGTCGAAACGACAGAGTGCTTCGTTCAAACCATCGACCGCATGGAGAAGCCCTTCGACATCGCCTGGGGTCTTCTCGTGAAGTGCTATTTATACGCACTGCTCGGCCAAAACGATGTGCTACTGCGGGACTCTGCCAAGCTAATTGAGATCAGCGAACGCCATGGCTACACGACCCGGCTCAGCAATGGTCTTTCATGGCGGGGACTTGCGCGCTCGCGATTGGGTGAACTGGATGCCGGCATCGCCGATGCCCGCGAAGGAATCGTGCTTTGGCGTGGTCAGGGGATCGTATTTCATACCCCCGAGCGAATATGCTGGCTGTGTGATCTTCTGGTGCGGGCGGGCCGCCTCGACGAGGCATCTCAACTGCTGGATGAGACCGATGCCCTCGTTATCGATACTGACGAAGCAGCCGCCTTAGCTGAATGCATCCGCATTCGTGGCCAAATCGCCGCTTGCGGAAACGATCTGACCGGCGCTGTGCACCTCTTCGAGAAAGCGATTGCTATTTCCCAGCGGCAGGAAGCGCGATTATTCAAGCTCCGCGCCACCACACAACTTGCATCAGTTCTTGCACGTCAAGGGCGCGCCCAGGAGGGTGCGGCGCGCCTGCACACCATCATCGACGCATTCGACACCAAGCACGAAATCGTCGATCTTGCTGCCGCTCGAAAAGTGCTGGACACGTTGCGTCGATAGAGGAGGTTACGCCAATGAACAGGCGGTCGATTGAGATCAACGGCGCCGAGCTGACCTATCTCGAGGCGGGCGTAGGCCCTCCCGTAATCCTGATCAACGGGCTGCTAGGCGACTATCGTTCGTGGCGCCGACAAGTCGATGTGCTTCGCCCGAACTACCGGGTCCTTGCGCTCAGCCAGCGCTACTACTGGCCGAACAAATGGCCGGATGACGGCGCGGGATTCAGTGTCGCCACCCACGTCGCTGACCTTTCAACCCTGCTGCGCCAGCTTGACCTGCCGCCGGTTCATCTCATCGGCCATTCCTATGGCGGCGGGGTCTCCGCGCAATTCGCCAGCGAGCGCCCGGACCTTGTGCGCTCACTAGTGCTGGCGGAGCCAGCCGTCGCGACGATTGCGCTGGACGATCCTGCAGTGCCGGGATTGCTGGCCGAATTTGGCGAGAACACGAAGATAGTTTTCGAGGAATGGCAGAAAGGCAATCGGACCAAAGCCGTCGAGGAGCAACTCCTCTACGTGTTCGGCCACGAAATCCTCGACCGGATTCGGGGCGAGCATCTCGCCTTCATCAACGAGAATGCGGACGTAATCGGCGCAGCTTTCCGACCGCGTCCCCCGCCTCCACCGTTTGCGCTTGCGACCGCACGAAAGCTAACGATGCCGGTACTACTGATCGAGGGTGCCAACACCAAACCGATCTTTCGGATCACCTGCCAAAAGTTAGCGAGCTATCTCCCGGACGTGCAACAGGTCATCCTTCCCGACACCTCGCATGCCCTTTGTCTGGAGTCGCCCGGGCCCTTTAGCGAGGCCGCACTCCAATTCCTGAATAGCCATTGAGTCGAAACGCCAGGTACTCGCCCTCGTCACCCCGCCGTCGACCCTCGTTGGCGCCGACAGAATAGCACTGCAATGTCACAGTCTGGCACGAAACGAACTTGCCGGGGCGGCCCGACGACGTCCGATCCTGAAGGTCCAACGGACGTGCCGTGCAAGCAGGGACACTTCCGAGTTTGAAGCGAACGCCGCGACGCGGTAGCAGTGAACAAAGCCCGTCACCCCGCCGGCAATCTTAGTTTCTCTGTAATGCACCGCAGTCCTATGGGTAATGAAGGGAGCTTGGAGCGATGATTCCTTCGGAAAAATTGGCGCTCTTTGTCGACGGCCTGAACCTCCACCACACGGCGAAAGCCTTGGACTTCAGCATTGATTTCAAGAGGCTTCTCGCCGAGTTCAGGACGCGCGGCGTGCTGGTGCGTGCTTATTACTACACGATCATCGCTGAAGAGTTTCAAACGACCCGGCCCCTCATCGATTGGCTCGACTATAACGGTTTCACAGTGCGTACGAACTCGGTCAAAGAGTTCGATGATGGTCAGGGCCGGCGGAAATACAAGCGCAATATTGGAGTCGAACTCGCAGTCGATGCGGTCGAGATTGCGAAGCATGTAGACCACATATTGTTGTTTTCTGGGGACGGCGATTTTCGTCGCCTTGTGGAAGCAATCCAGCGCCTCGGTCCTCGCGTCACAGTCGTATCAAGCATGCGAACGAAACCTGCGATGGTTGCTGACGAATTGCGTCGGCAGGCGGATACGTTCCTCGAATTGGATGATCTCAAGGCTGCGATAGGGCGGACAAAGGAGGAGAGCAGAATGCGCAACCAGAGGGATGAGTTTTCGTAGGGAGGCATTCTCGACATGCCTCTACCGGCCGCTTGATGCACCAACCCACCTGGAACCCGACTATGCGCGCACGATTGTTCTTGAAAGTTGCGCGAGCAAGAGGTCTTCACAGGACTGCCGGTGCCGTTGCGGCTATCCTCTTTGTGTCTCGGTTTCGCAACACTCGATGTGTTTCGCAGCGGGAACTTCAATTTTGACTCCACACTCGTCGATACCGGGGGCAGTCTCTGGGATAACCGGGCCGGCGGATCGAGCATTTTTAAGCACTAATTTATTTGCGCCCGGCGGGTCGCAGCGCGCGAATGCCTGCGACCTTTATCTCTTGTTATCGCCGTGGAAGCATTCCGCGGTGGCCGACGACCATCCGCGCAAGAAACTGTAAACGCTGCATTCGCGAGCGGTTAGGACCCGCGGAACGGTACCAGTAAGTCGCAGAAAATGCCTGAACTGTGTCCTCAATCACATGAACAAGACGAGATCGTCTCTATAAGCCATTGAGGTGTTTGGTGGGGATCCCAGATGGACGATGATTTTTATAAGGAGCGAGCACGACAAATACGTGAACTCGCCACTCAAGCCGATCCATTCATTAAGCAACGCCTATTACGCCTTGCGGGCAATTACGACGCAATGATCACGCGGACCAAGCCAGCTGTTTTGTTCAACGGCGACGATCCAGCGCGCTGCGCCGAAAATCACAGTGTATCAGTAATACTGACCTTTGAACCGCATCAAAGTACGGCATGATTTTTGTGATATGCTTTTGAAGAGAAAGACCTTGAGCTGGCTGAAAGAGGTCTCTTATGTCCGTCGATAGCTGGACCGACGATCTCGCTTCTGTCGTTCGATATGCGCTGACGACGACGCGCGCGACAGCGATTTGCCCGTTCCATCTCAATGAAACAATCCGTGTCGGTGATGACGCTGCGGAAACCCATGCCTATGTTCGTGCCACTAAGGTCGTTAAAAGCGATGGCACAACATGGGAGCATGAAGCTCTAAACAAAGAAATTAGCCGGCAGCTCCACGAAGCAGCAGACGGGGTCTGCCCTGAGTGCGCAGCGCTCCAGCCCAGCTGCCGGCGGAGCGCTTCTTGACCTAATCCGTGCGCACCAATTTACCGACTTAGCTCGATGGCAAGCCCTCCAATGCCCACTTCACAACAAACAAAGGAGGATACCGATGAAGTACATGATCACCTGGAGCGAACGTTCGCAAGGATCGCCCATCGAGTACGAGAATGCCCAGAAGCGGATTCTGGAGGTCTTCACTCAATGGAAAGCGCCCGACAACTTCAAGATCGAGGTGTTCGTCATACGAGTGGGGGACTGGGGCGGGTATATGCTGCTGGATTGCGACAATCCGTTGGCGGTTCACAAGTTCTGCTCGATGCTGCCTGCCTTTGTATTCGAAGCGCGGCCAGTGGTTCCTGTCATGGACGCCGTCCGGGTCGAGCTTGAAGCAATTGCCTTTCGTGACGAGCTCAAAGGCAAGTAACAGCATCACACCGGAAGACTGCAGGATCGCGAGCGCTCCACTGCTCGCTCCACGTCGACGAAGCGGCCGAGCGAAGTCGCTACCAAATGTCGCCTATTGGCACATTTGAGACGTGCTGACCGTTCGCGACGATGTCCGTTTCTGGGGGAAGACTGGAAGTCCTCGCAGATCCGGTTGAACTTGCGATGATCGAAGCATCTAAGCCTTCTCAATAAGCCGTCCCAGGCGTGCGAGGCTCCGGGGCCGGCAATGCGGGATTGAAATCGCATCGGGTACCGCTACCGGTCCGACATCATGAAGGCCGGGACAGACAGCCTTGGATTGGAGGCGGCACATGACGAACATCGTGGACGAAGCCGAGGAGATCAGCGGCTGCGACAGCAATGACCCTCCGCGCGCCCGATCGCGTCAGGCACCTGCCGGAGATGTAGTTCATTTGCCAGCTTTCTTTCCAAAATTTCGGATGCCTTCCACGTTCTCTTCGATCCTCTTGCGAACCACGTCGAAGGCCTCTTTTTGAGATTGGGTGGTTATCTCGGCTAGTTCTCGCATGTTGGCCAAGGCCTTTTCAAAACCCTCTTTTGCGAGATCCGCGCGCGTTTTGGGGTCTTCCTGACCAGCATCGGCAACCACTTTCTTCATCGTTTCCTCAAGCATTCTGCTTGCCTCCGAACGAGGCGCTGCCAGCCCTCGAAAGCGATCCTATTCGCTTTGACGAGAGCTTCGATGTTCTTCCGTTCACGGTCCACAAGCGCCGTGAAGTCGACGCCCGGAAGTTGGAACTGGCTCATAAGTTTGGTGAAGTCAAAAACCGGCGTCTCGCCAGCTACGCCCTTTTCTCTCGGTTTCATGTCGTTGGAGACGGTGGCCGTTTTCATCGGCTTGCTGTCCTCGGACACGGTGGCCGTTTTCGTCGGTTTGCTGTCGTCGGAGACGGTGGCCGTCTTCATCGGCTTGCTGTCCTTGGACACGGTGCCCTTTTTCCTTGGCTTTCTCCTGGAGAGGGCAGCCGTTTTCGTCAGTTTGCTGTCCTTGGACATTCGGCGATCTCCTTTGACCGTTGGCACGAGCAGCAGCCGGGCGGTTCAACCCAGCCAGCAAGGGACAGCATCGTCAATCCTTGCTTGACATAGGTCAAAGCGGTCGCTCGCCTGCCGTCGAGAATGGTGCATGCCATTTAACCCGAGACGGGCGTTCAAAATCCAAGTTGCCGGGATCGCCACCGTCGTCCTCAGCGTGGCCGTGGTCGCCGTCGTTCTTTTTTCCCGTTGGGGCAATGGGGACACCGCCGAAGCACTGCCGTTAGTCCAACCCAGTTGACGGTCTCGTTTGCATGGCGAAATCGCTAGAGGGGGGCCTCCGGGGAGGCGGTATGTCGGTCTGAAATCGGTCAGGTGCTGCTACCGGTTATATCCACTCATGATTTCCCGTCGCTGGCCGAAGTCCTTGCTCTTTGCCAAAGCGGCCTCGGCCTCAGGACGGCCCACATCCCACAGCATAATTCAGATCAACGCTGCTGCTCGACAGCCGTCCAAGGAATTCGCCCAGTAGGTTGACGGCTGAGAAGCCGCGCTGGCGTGTGCGGTCGGCCACCGCGATCCCGACCCGGCTCTGCTGCCGTTCGGTGATCTGGAGCAATGTCACCAATGAAACGCTGTCTCGCTGCTTTCACAATCGCCGCCAGCCTGTTCGCACCAGTTGCGAACGCCAACGATGCCTTGGAAGCCAAGGTGCGGGCCTACGTTCCGGTCGTCTCCCTCGCCAAATTCTGTGACATCAGGATCAATGACGCCATCTTGCGTGAGCACCCCGCCATGCTCGCAGCGGTCAAATCCGACCCGAACGCCCAAAAACTCGCCTTCCGCCTCAATTACGAAACGCAGACGGCCTACATCAAGGCCCGCGACGCAGGTCAACGGCTCGCCTTCTGCAAGGACTTCATCGCAGCCAACAGTCAATACGGCAAGGCTCGCGTCACCGCCGTGGTCGATGAACACATGAGCGACGTCAGCAATGGTGTGCGGAACGCGATTGCCCACAACGTCTGCGGTGCGCCCCCCGCCAAGCTGTCCAAGGCCGACTGGAAATCGTACGCAGCCTTCAAACAGGTACTTCAGATCGAGCATAAGTTGGCCAAGGAAAACGCCGAGACGAATGGCTGGGACGTCGCCGCCGAAAGGGCGGCGGTCACGGAGCAGTTCTGCGCGGCGGTAAAAACCCGATCAGCATCATCGCCGCCAAGGTCCGAGCCGCACTGAGATCATCGCCGCACGGATCGAGTGGATGAAAACACTGGCAGATGCTCAACGACCTGCATGGAGCGCCGCTTGGCCTCAGCTTGGCGAGCCGCCGCTTCTCGATCAGCGGCAGATGGCGCAGGTCCGCCTCCACCCCCATAGGCGCACGATAAAGGCCCAGCAAGGCCATCGCCACTGCTCCTCGCGCTCGCGCTCATCCGCCCTTTGACACAATGCCCTCTATCCGATGGGCATGCGTGAGGGGCCTGACAGGCGACCTATCGGCATGACGAGCCATGACCGCAGCCGATCTCAGACCCTTCATAAACTATTAACTATATTGTTGTGTCCTGACGAAAGGGGTGGGTTGGGCGTTGTGTTGTGGAGTATCAGGCAATGAGTACTCACGCTCCAATTTCCTATTCGTCACGCCGTCGTCTCGCTCGGCGGCTGGTCGGCTCGACCATTAGTGTCGTAGAGCGGGACCTGATCTTAGAAACCCTCGCTCATACTCAAGGGAATAGAACCGTGTCGGCGCATCTGCTTGGCGTCTCAGTGCGGTCGCTTCGGAACAAGATTTCCGAGTATTCCGCAGAGGGTTTCTACATCCCTCGTCACGAAAGCCGTGGCAAGAGCGCGGAAACGATAGCTGCGAAGACGCATCCGCAAGATAAGGCAGCGGCCATGCCGGTTGCGCTCGCCAGAATGCGCGCGGTCGCGGCCTCGGATTGCGGCTCGTAGTTCGTTCGCATTTCGGTGGTGTGCGCTGATGTCAATAGATCGCCCCGTCTTGTCGGCAGGCACAGGTCGGTGAAGCCGGAGGACGCCGCCGCTTCATCCGAGGCCGTCAAGGAAAGGGTTGTTGAGTTGCGTTCGCGCGCGCGATCTTCTTTGTCGGCCCCGCGCGTGGCGATCCTGAGTGCATCGTGCGGCAATGGCCGTTGCAGCGCCTTGGCTTTATCACACGGTGCGCCCATCCAAACGTCGCGGCTCCTAATCGGTGAGCATCCCGTGTCGTTAACGGATCGTGAACCGGCTCAGAACACCATCGGCCCGTCCTTCTGGGGACATTAGTATTGCGTGAGCGAAGCAGAGGCCGTCACCGTCTTACCCCAGCTTCCGGTGACGGCTTGTTGCGCCGACTCCATTTCCACTACGACACACCGCCCCGTCGCCTGACGCCATCCGCACGCGCTTACCGTCACCGCGCGGCGCGGTCACTGGCGCGGTCAATTGTCGTTTGGCAGGCGTAAGTGGATCTCCGTGCTTGGAATAGTGCCCTGATCCAGGGTCATGACGGCTATGTCCACGACGTGCAGCGATCTGGGACGGTCATAGAAATATTTGAGATGCCAGACGGGTCCAAAGTCCGGTGTCACGATGAAATCGCCGGAGCTAAGCGCCCGCGTAATCAACTTGATCGCGTCGTGGTTTTTCAGCGGTGAATACAACAGGACCTCGATCAGCGCGGCCAGCGATAAGCCGTCGTTCAAACTGACCCGCGCGATGTCGTCGCCATAAACTTGCCGTAAGGCGTTGACAATCGCTGCGACGGTGTTTGGGTCGCGCATCCATGCCTCGTCGTTCGGCCTCCCTCCGGATACGATGGGCAGACCGATTTGTTCCGCATGACGTCCGGTCCCCTGCACGCCATCATGCCCTGACACACGCCTCGTTCGCCGCCGCTATATCGCCAGTGTGGCTGCTAATTTGCTCGACCGTGGCTGAGACCGGATATTGGTTACGAGGGATGGTGGTTTCCGGGGGGCGGTATGCCGGGATTGAAATTGGTCAGGTACCGGTACCGGTTACTGACCCACATTCTCGCGCTAGATCTTAGGCCTGCTAGTTTCCGAGCGACAGGCTGATCCGAGTGACGACCGAATCCCACTGACGGTCTTCCGCGGCTGGATAATTTATTAGGACGCAATTCATGTATTCGTTCACTCGGTTACAGCGGTTGTACCAGGTTCGCCCATTGCGAATGCTGGACACTGCAAAGAAACGTGGTGTCACTCGTTTGTACTGAATGTCAGCAGGAGGCCTCTGCTTTGCAAGAAAAGTGGCAGGCGAGTCGTTCTCAGGATTGGGAACTGACTGCAGAGTCAAATCTGCTCGGCGGTCGCTTGTGAAAAAGCGCCGCCCCGGGCCGCCCTCTGGCGCTCCCGCATCCTCGGTGAAAATACTCACCGGGATATCTACTTTAGCGCCGGTACTCGGGATAGCAAATTGCCGCCACTGCGTGCTGTCCGCAAAGGCTGCCATCGGGACGAGGCTGACAATCAATCCAATAATCCAGTTGCGCGCACCCATGCAGCATCTCATGTCAAGTTATTATCAAATCATCAACTTCTGCAGGTTTGTTCGGTTCCTGTATTGGGCTTTAGATGTCCGCCTCAGATTCAAGCGCGCTCGAGCGGAGGGGGTGGGGAGCCCCCGGGGGCGGTGATGCGGGATTGAATCGCATCAGGTACCGGTACCGGTTACTGCCGCAAGTTCCCGCGCTCGAGCATGCAGCCGATTCAGCCCGTCAGTCCTTGGAACGTTTCGACCATCCCAACATTGCCTGAGGGCCGCTGGGGGCTAGCGGAATGTGATGGCGCCGCGGTCGCTACGACACCTGAGGATCCCAGCATGAAACGAATCGTTGCGACCGGAATCGTTCTTCTTTCCCTTTGCTCCGTCGCTGAGGCACATCGTCTCTCCGGAGCCGCCACCTACTACGGCGGGAGCGACCGCCTGTGCGGACGTCGCACGGCTTCTGGAGCGCCATTCAACTGCGGCGCAATGACGGCTGCACACCGGACGCTGCCTTTCGGGACGGTACTGACGGTCCAGAGCGGTGGCCGGTCGATCCAGGTCACGGTGACCGATCGCGGCCCGTTCACCGGCGCGTTTCTTGATCTATCACCGGCAGCCGCAAACGCGCTCGGCTGCCGCTGTACCCATCGCAACGTGACCGCGACTGTCATGCAAATGGGATCGGGTGAGACCGGCGTCGCCGGCCGAGGCCGTCAACGCCCCGCCACTGCGGCAGCCATGCCGCTGTTCTTCCAGCCGACGAGTGCCTTTACAGACCCGTCGGGAACGTTCGGATCATCAATGGCCTTAGCTCCCGCTCCACGCTATCACCGTCGCCACGGTCGCCGCCATTAGGACCAAGCGGATTGACCCGTGTCAACATTGACAACAAATGGTTGAAGGAGATCGCTTGGGCCGCTGCTCGCTTGGCGCGGGAAGCAATTTGATCTTCGGGTGCACGGTAATACGGATTTCCCTGACGCCCTTGGTGCGACGACCCCGTACCCGGGCGCGGACCAAAGAGCTTGGGCTTAGCCTGTTCACGGCGTCCTCGAAATATTAATCGTTTGACGAATTACCTGACATTGTTTGTCGGAGGTAAGGAATGCGATGTCGGATGCGTCACGGCCGCTTCCTATCCGCACAATGCCTTCGATCGGTGCAAGCCGTGTGGGATCGATAAGCCACCAGCTATCCTCGATGTAAACTTCGAAGATGGCGTGAAAGCGGAACCCCCGCCGGTCTGGGAAGACGGCGGGGGTTATGCAGGAAAGATGGCACGAGGCTAAAGCTCGGAGTCTCTAGGTGTCGCGCCAAGGACCCGCGCATCGATCGAAACGCGGATGCTAAGTTTCAGCAAGGCGATTTGGTGAGCAAGCCGTACAGTATTTCAGCGTTGATGTGCTGGAACAAAAGACCCGTAAAGCTTTGCTTTCGATTGCACTGGCTAATAAGTCAGCACCATCAATCGCATAATCGCGGCGACGAGTACAACGAGCAACTTGAGTAGATTCGCCAGGCGTCGGGCGCGAACTTTTCAATCGCCCAAAAGCAGATCGCGCCGACGACCACGATAATCAAAATCCCGATCAAAAGTAGAAATCATGTGCCCTCGTTGCGCTGTCGGTTTTCATTTGCTCTTCACCTTCAGCCCCAACTCCACAAGCCTACGGATGGCTTCCGGGCGGGGGTCGTCGTCCTGCTTTTCCCTCCAATGGTCGATCGACCCATTTTGGGAGCGCCAATCCATTTCGCGCAACTCGGTTCCTGCGTTCACAAGTGTACAGACGTTTCTGTGATTTGAGGTCAACATGTTGACGCGGTAAGTCTGCTTCCCCGAGCTGGGGCCGTTTTTTATAAAGCACGTCAGCCAGTTCAGTCGCGGCCACATAGGAAGCAAGTTTCCTTGTGCGCGCGATTGAGCGCCTAGCCGAACGCGAGAACGAGCCAACCTGAGCACAACATCACAAGGGCGGTTACGATTAGCGCGAGGAATTAGATGCCGCAATCAAAGAACGTTGTTTGATCTAAAGACTCGGCGAATGTAACCGAGGCGGATGATCTTGAATGGCCCGACGTGCAATATGGTCGGCCATTTGTTTGCTATGCATAAGTATTCACGACTTACTTGCTGCGGCGCAAAGGCTCAATCCGACGCGATTGGCACTTTTTGGACTGGGTGCTATGTCCGCGTTGCAGTTCGTAATGCGTGGCAAAGCGGACACTCGCGGCCTATCCATCGAGATCCATAAGATACACAACGTTAGTGTCACTTGATGACTCGGTCGATTGCGTTGCTCGCCGATAAAGAGCTGCTTCTTCGGCGGTAGCCAACCTGACCTTCATCATGGCCGTGGCGTCGCACAACGGCGTCCCATGAGACGTGATTGTGCTTAACTTTGTGCGTAACCTGCCGTGTTCGCAAAGACGTTCCGCGTCCGCGTGCCTCTTAGCCTGCAACGCAAGCGTTGGCCTATCGTTGATCTCAATCGTGAATATCGAGATTGTGAAGCGGTGGTCCATTTTGATCTCCGGCATCCATTTATAGACCTACAGATCAATCCATCAGCAGATCATAGTCCCGGCGCAAAACAGTTTGGACGTGAACCGCGGCGCGCGCGGCGGTATTGGCATCTGCCGCGCCCGCTGCGAGCACACAGAGCGACCAGTTATTTTCAGCGTGACTTGCAATTCGATTGATCACTATTTCCTGGACGTTATGACAGCCGGGCTGCTTTCTCACTTCTAACAACGCTCGGCGCTGCAATTCCGCGGCATTGAAACGAGGACCTTGGGCATAGGTTGGCTCGGCTTTTGGGGACCGCTCGGCCTATACCTAACAGAACAAGAGCAATTCAGGTTCCGCTTGCGAGGGGCGTGACCCGGCGAGACATGATAGCAGGACGATCTTGCCGCCGAGCCCGCCGGCCTATCCTGGGAATGCCCGTTCTCCGGGTAGATCGGACCTCGGCATGGGCCGCGCCAAACCGACGCGAACCCAGAGCGGACATCCGGGTGGCTGACGGGGACCGGCCCGAAGGGCCCTGTTTGGGGTGGAGGAGCGCGATAGGCTTGCTCGTGAAGCGCCACTTGCAGAACGAGCCGTTTGCAAAAGAGGGCTGCTCCGCCCCGCCAGAAGGCCCTGACCAAAGCGACCTGCCGTACTCACTGCGTTAGTGTGTTGGGATCATCCTCGTCCGGCGCGCTCAACTCATCAATCAGCGTCAGGATATCGGCAGCGCGTTGCGTTAGCTCTCCCGCCTCCCGAAGGTCAGCCGTTGATTGAGCGTCTTTCAGCAGCGCTGCGACTAAGCGCAGCAAATAGTCGCGTCCGACAACCATGATGGCTCCCCCGAGCCGCCACGGCTCCGCATTCAGTCCAACGCGGCTATCATTCCGGACACAGCGGTTCTTGTGAGCTCACGCCAAACTTTTGCTGAACTCCGCCAAAAGCGACATCATCCCCGAGTAGGTTACCGCCAGTCCCATGCGACACGCGACACCGCGCATCGCATTTGTATACTGATCGTACACAAAAATTAGAACCGGGAATGCTTGGAGTGAAATAGTTGATAGGGTCCGGTCGCGCGGTCCCCGCGCTAGGTCGCGGCCTCAGGAGGACCCGGCCAACATGCGAGACTTATTGGCACGCTTTGGGCTGTGGGCTATTTTTCAGGGACAAGACCATGGGGGTTCTCCCGTGAAGGATTATCAGGCGTCCATCGAGAAGCTCCGCCGTGACGCGGCAGAGGCCGCGCTGATACGTGACCTAGCTACCGATATGACCAAACGCGAGATGTTCGACCGACTGCACCAGCATCTCAATCGACTAGCCGATGAGGTCGAACAAGCGATGAAAACCAGCAAACAATCGGGTTAGACGGGTCTGTGCCGTCAATGCCGCGCGGGCCTGAGAAGACAGAAGCCTTGAAAAAGGCAGGGTTACTGCGCAAGGCGGCGGATGCTCAAGGGATTTCGTTCGGCAAGCGTGGAAGGCCGCCGAAATAGACCAGCCGCGTCAAACCGGCCGGATGATCTTGAATGGCCCCGACGCGCAATAGCCTCGGGGCCATTTGTTTGGCTCCCGCGACCCTTATATTGCTAATGCCGCTAGTTACATTCGACTGCTGATCGCACTCTGGCGCGCAACTTTGCTGATCATCATGTCCAGCGCGTAGACAACAACAGAAATAGCGCCCGATTACCCCGATATTTGGCAGCTGGCTGGGTGCTCTCAAACCCGCCGATAATCGTGACCCCGTAGCGGTCACAGACCCGCCATTCCCACTTGGTCGAGCCCCGCTTGGTAACCAACACTTCCAACACGGCCGCGCCCCACGATCCCCCAGTTGCGTACCGTCAAGATACCAATGGGTTTTAAAGGTGTCGGTTCGCTTTGAGATTTTCAGCTGTAGTTTGATGAAAGCGATTGTTTGAAACAGCGTTTGAAATACAGCGTCTAGCGATGATTTTAGTTTGGGAGCCTTCTTCATGTGGCCGAGCGAGAGGGCAGCACGCGGCCGCCGCCTGAGGCAGCCTTCACTCACCTTGAGCAGGATTGACCACGCGGGGGCGACACAGTTGCGTGGTTTCTGGTGCGTAGATGCCCAAAATGCGAATGCGCTCACCGCGATTTCGAGTGTGTCGCCATCGATCACGCTCGCTGTCCGATCAAATCTCCTGCAATAAGCGGCGAGGCGACAATTGCTAGGTATAAGCCCAAAACGAGGTGCTTAAGACCTCGGTCTGAACTGCCGTGGAGCCGAGCTTGAAAATCCGGGCTTGATTCTAGTTTGTCTTCAACTCACTTCGCTTCCGCATGTAATAGCCCTGCCTCTGAACGGTGGACTTGATCTCGTCGCTGACGTTGGCGACCCGCCTCTTTCTCTTTTGCCATCTCCCCGACGTGTCACCGAGCGGCATCGACGATCCTTGCCTCACCACCAGCAGATCACGTTTATGGTTTAGGTACACGTCGAACATGGGCCACCTTTGATCCGAAACCAGAACCCTATCGTTTCGGATCAAACAGAAGGTTGCGTGATTGCAACAGCGTGAGCGGCATTTTGGTGATCTTCACCGCGCACCCAGCTACCGCGTTGATGATGGACGGTTCGCCGATGTTATCGTTGACCGCTGCGCCATCAGACGGCGAATCTACGCGGCGCGGTAGTCAAACGCCAAGGCGCAGCTCGGCAACAACGCTCGCCGGTCGCTATCGTTGATTCATCAATTAGAAACCATCTCAAATGATCGGAAAACTTTAATGAAACAAGTGGGCCCTCTCGGCGTAAGTTTGTCGGAGGGCGCAACTCATGACAAATCGCCAGTTGAGAGAGCAGGAAGTTCAGATCGAGCGTTATCAGTTTCTCTCGCGCGAGGTTACTGATCCGCTTGCCCTATGTTTGCTTCGGCTCATTGTCGAAGAACTTGAAGCCGACCAGCGGAGGGATCGCGACATCAGTCAGAGCTTCTGCGCACGCGAGCCGCTTTAATGCCGAATGTGAGCCGCTTCACGCCGTGCGGTTGTCACATCAATGCCCAAATTAGATGGCGCAATCAAAGAAAGTTGTTTGATCTGAAGGCTCGGCGGATGTAACCGAGGCGGACGATCTTGAATGGCCCGACGTGCAATATCGTCGGGCCATTTGTTTGCTTGCGGCGGCGCGGCACGAATCTCTTTAAGCGTAGCGCAACGCTACGCCGCCTTTCAGGATAGGTGAGTCCGCAATTGGCACTCAACGGACATCCCGGCCCGCCCGCTGGATGTCGACTTTGAGGGGTAAAGCGGAAGTCGGCCTCGACCGGTTCGACTTCCGAGTTTGACCCAATTCGGACATCCGGCAGGCTTTGCATTCTATGAATTATTATTGGCCCTCTCTATGATTGATCAACTCGGATCGCCTTGAACTGCTGGTTAGGGGAGATGGCCATGAAGCGCATTCTCGTACGACTAGTCCCATTGACCATTGTTGCGGCAACAATCGTTCCAGGTGCCGGCCACGCTCAAACCCCTCTCGCCTGCGAATCTTTGGCGGGGTTAAAGATCGACAACGTCAACTTGCTTTCGGCGACTAAAGTCACTCAGTCTACGGACCTGCCTTCACACTGCCGCGTACTGGGTGTCGTGCGCCCCGCGATTAATTTTGATATTCGCTTGCCCGCCCAGAACTGGAATGGGAAGTTCTTCATGGCAGGCTGTGGCGGCTTCTGCGGCACACTCGACAGCGACCGGGTCGGCTTCACCAATGCGATGAACTATGCGCTGCGGCGCAACTATGCCGTTTCAACGATGGATGCCGGTCACTGGGGTCTCTCAGTGCTGGACGGACGCTGGGCTTACAACAATCGTATTGCCGAGATCGACTGGGGCAGCCGCGCCGTTACAGAGACGGCGAAAGTTACAAAGGCGATTATCCGCGCCTTCTATGACGAACCGCAAAAGAAGTCCTATTTCGCCGGCTGCTCGACCGGCGGTCGAATGGCGGCGCTGGAAGCCCAACGCTATCCTGACGATTTTGACGGGATCATTAGCGGCGCTCCGGCGCTCGATTACACCGGCCTCGTTGCGACGCACTTTGCCTGGCTGGTGCAAGCCAACACAGGCCCCGACGGCAAGGATATTCTGACCAAAGCCAAGGTTCCGTTGATCCGTGACGCGGTCGCTAACCAGTGCGGCGATGCAACCGGTCTCGTCGTCGATCCTGCCGCATGCACCTTCAAACCCGCGAGTTCGATCTGCAAGGCAGGGCAGAACTCGGAATGCCTGAGCGCGGCCGAAGCGGCGGTCCTCGAGAAGTGGTACGCTGGCCCCAAGAACTCCCGAGGCGAGCAGTTGTACCCGGGCGGTCTGCCGAAGGGCTCGGAACCCTACTGGCCTTTGTGGGTGACAGGGCTTGAGCCTGCCGGGGGCAAGTTGATCTACAGCTTTGGTCTCGACTTCCTGCGCTACATGGCGTTTCAGGACGATCCAGGCGAGCGCTACCGTGCCGCCGATTTCGATTTCGAAAAGGATCCGCCGCGTCTCGCTTTCATGGCTGCGATCTACAATGCAATGAACCCTGATCTATCGAGGTTTAAGGCGCGTGGCGGCAAGCTGTTGATGTATCACGGGCTCGCCGATCCGATCGTCACGCCGCAAAACACGCTCGACTATTACGCGACCGCCGAGAAGGCCGCAGGCGGAAGCGTTGCTGACCACTTTCGCCTTTTCATGATTCCGGGCATGGATCACTGTGGTATTCCCGCGCAAGCCGGTCCGGGCATCACCGAGGCGGGGTTCGATCCGCTAAGTGCGCTTGAAAAATGGGCGGAAGACGGTGTTGCACCGGATAGCATGCTTGCAACCAAGACCGACAAGGATGGCAAGGTTTTGTGGACGCGCCCGTTATGCGCGTTTCCAAAGAAGGCAACGTACTCGGGAACGGGAGAAATCAAAGATGCCG
This sequence comes from Bradyrhizobium sp. AUGA SZCCT0182, assembly GCF_018130185.1. Taxonomy (NCBI): domain Bacteria; kingdom Pseudomonadati; phylum Pseudomonadota; class Alphaproteobacteria; order Hyphomicrobiales; family Nitrobacteraceae; genus Bradyrhizobium; species Bradyrhizobium sp. AUGA SZCCT0182. The sequence continues at coordinate 19,285 of NZ_JAFCLY010000052.1, forward strand.
GAAGCTTTCGTTGCGAATGACTATCTATCTTTCTTTGAGAAGTCTTCGTGTCGTTGCCTTCCCATGGCCGCTGTTGGCACTTTTCGGACCTGACAAGTCGGCTGCCCACGTCCGTTCTTGAGGGTAAAGCCGACTTCCCCCGTCGTGCACCCGGACTTCTCAGTTTGACCCGCATGAGACATGCAGCGAAACGCCGCACTCATCTGAGTGTGATCCGAACTGTTGCCAGTCGAGGTCCACGAGCCTAAGTGCGGACTCACTCCACAATTGCTTGAAACAAGCGCCACTCGCTGGGAATACCCTTCAATGCGTGTGCGCCGCGATCCGCGAACCTTAATCCGGAGCCAGCCACAAGGTCTCGAACGGTCTGGGAAACGAGCACTTCGCCAGGGGCCGCCTGTGCCGCTACGCGAGCACCGATGTGCACTGCGATGCCGGCCAGGTCTTCACCTACGACCTCGCATTCCCCGGTATGCAGTCCGCAGCGGACTTCGAGGTTGAGCGAACGCACGACCTCGCGGATCGCACCCGCGCAGCGGACGGCTCGTGCCGGGCTATCAAAAGCCGCAAGGAAACCGTCCCCCGCAGTACTAACTTCGCGTCCGCCAAAATTCCGAAGCATCTCCTGAACTCTTGCATGGAACGCGGCAAGCAACTCGCGCCACGAATGATCGCCGAGCGCGATAGCCCGTTCAGTGGATCCCACGATGTCCGCGAAAAGAACCGTAGTGAGCACCCGCTCCCGGTCCTGCCAATGGCACTTGCCCGTCAAGAACTGCTCGACGCGGTCGAGGATTGTCTCCCCATTAACCGTGTAGAGGTGGTCAATGCCCGGTAGCTCGATCAACTGGGCTCCCGCGATGCCTTGAGCCATTCTACGCGCGCTCTCTATATCTATGACCCGGTCTCCATCGCGGTGCAAAATCAGCGTCGGAGCCCTGATCGCCGGCAGAATATGCCGGACATCGATTTCGCGATTCATCTTCATGATCGCAACGGCTGCTCCGGGGCTCGCTGCCGTCCGAAAGTAAGAAGCCACGCCTTCAGCGATACTCGGATCGTGAGCAAGACTCGGGGCCCACATCTCGAGACTGATTCCTTGTGGTGTGCCCCAATTACGTTCGAGATTTTCGAAGAAACGGTCCCATCGTTCGTCGGTCCAGCCGCACGGATAGTCGACCGCCCAGCTATGCTTCGCATACGTGCCATATAAGATCAGCGCAGATGTGCGTTCGGGATATGTGGCGGCGTAAAGCAGGGACATTGGCCCTCCCTCAGACACGCCAAACAAAGCTGCTCGATCTGACCCGACTTCGTCCAGAATCGCACTCACGTCGTGCATACGCTGCTCAAGCGTAAAGATCTGCGATCCCCGATCCGACATTCCGGTGCCGCGCTTGTCGAAGAGGATAAGACGAGAGAATGATGCGAGGCGACGGAAAAAAGCGCTGCGCGCTGGCGCCTGCCACAACGCCTCGACGTGTGACACAAATCCCGGGGCGAATAGTAAGTCTTGCGGTCCATTGCCTACAACCTGATAGGCGATATGAACATCGTCGCTCTTGACGTAATGTGTAACGGGTGCAGCCATGACGGACCTCGCGACTTGGCCAGCTGTCGGTGCCGTACAATTGCCACCCAAGGTCTAGCAGCGGATTGGCACACTTCTCAAATGGTACCTGTTGGGGGCGCCTCTGCCAATGCTGAAGCCGCTAGTCAGCGCGTTAATATGCTGTAGTCCACCGGAGCGCCAATTGACAAAGCCCGAGCCGACGTCGGTTGCTGAAGGAACAGCGGCCTAAGCTCGCAAGGGTGACATTTCCGAGTTTGGCACGAACCGGCTGTCGAAGGGCGGGCAGAGCATGTCCGCTCTGCCCGGGTATTTCAGACATCCACTTGTTCCGCTATTGCCAGCGCGTCATCGACCTCAATGCCGAGATATCTCACCGTGCTTTCGATCTTGGTGTGCCCGAGCAAGAGCTGGACAGCCCTGAGATTGCCGGTCCGTCGATAGATCAGGGTCGCTTTTGTGCGTCGCAGTGAGTGCGTGCCAAACAGTCGGGGATCCAGCCCGACGCTTCCGATCCAGTCCGATACGAGCCGCGCATACTGACGGGTTGTCATACTGCGGTCAGGGCCGCGACGGCCGGTGAATAAGAACGCTCCGGGCCGTTTACCGGTGGATTTTAGATAGTCATCGACTGCTTGGCGGGTTTGCTCGCTCAATTCAAACCTGACCGGCCGCCCGGTTTTCTTCTGCCGCACCGTTGCGCGATCCGCTGTGTATCCGCCCGCGGCTACATCCTCGACGCGGATGGCGACGACATCACAGCCGCGAAGCTTGCTGTCGATTGCCAGGTTGAACATGGCGAGGTCGCGAGCGCGGCCTTCGATCTGGAGCTTCGTCCGGATCGACCAGACGTGTTTGGGTCGCAGCGGTGGCTTTGCCCCGGTGAGCTTTCCCTTGTTCCACGGCACCCGCTTTGGCTCAGGGGTGGCGTTCACTTGATCCTGCATGGCCGTACTCCTCGGCTTGGTTACAGAAGGCGAGAAGCATGTGCCACTGGATCAGGCGTCGGAATCAGGTCGGATTTCGGGTCGAAGCGGACTTCACACAGGACCTGGCCGCAGACGACCTGTAGCCTTTGACCCCAAGCCGACGTAAGCGGGAAGATTTCGCTGCCACGCACAGCTTACAGGCGAGCGCCCCGGTTAAATCAGCGTTCTGTGACCGCCGTCACATCGCGACGAGAAGGGATGACGCTAAATGTGGCCGTACCAGCGTTGGATGATCGCGCTGGGCTAAATCAAAGGAGAACTGTGATGACTGCAAATGCAATCAATGCAACGAGCGAAGCTCTGAAGCTGCACGAGTTGTCCTCCGAGGAGCTCGATGCGGTGTCTGGCGGCAACAAGGTCAGGGCCCTGGAGAACAAAAAGCAGGCGGATGCGCTCAAGGGATTTAAAGAGGCACTCCAGTCACTCTAAATCAAAGGAGAAACCCCTCCACAAAGACGGGTGGTACCTGCGTCGAAACGGCGGCGGCTCGGGAGGCCGCTGCCCTGCGGCGCATAAGTCCGAGTTTGGCACTTTAAGACATGCCGATAAACCCGGGGAATGTCCGCTTGCCGGTGAAGACCCCGAAGTAACTGACGCGCGGGGAAAGTGGCGCGATTGACCCACAACGGACGTATCACATTGGCATACGACCTCTTACCGCGTTCGCGTGCGCATTGGCTGTAACACGGCCAACCGCATCTGCCGGCAGGCGCGAGCGAACCCGCGTTTTAAGCAATTCCACATCACCGGACGGCATCGCGGCGATTACCGGGCCGATACCGCCTCCGAGCAAACAGCTCGTCCAGAAGTCGTCGAAGCTATCAAAGTCTCGTTGAACAGCGATCTCATGTGTCCCTACCGCTTCCAGACCTGCGCGCGTCCATAATTCCTGCAGAGCATCTATTCGCGCCACGTTGGCACTCGGCGGGAGCACTGGCTTGATACCCATGGCGCGCATCTCAGCTTGAATCGGTGCATTGGGAAGTCCGCCACCCGGAATGTCCCAAGCATAAGCCGAGACGATGCCGCCCGGTCGTACCACCCGCGTCATCTCAGCGACGCCTTTGGTCGGATCGGGGACGAAGAAGATCACCAGCGCCATAACGGCTGCGTCGAAACTGTCGTTGGGAAAAGGAAGAGCCATGGCATCACCCTGATGAAACCGAGCTACGTCCGCTGCGAGCCGCGTGCGGGCAAAAGCGAGTTGCCCCTCGGATGGATCGATACCGTGGACCTCAGCAGGAGCGCAGCCTGCGACAATCAACTCCGTGAAAGCACCGTTGCCACATCCAACGTCGATCCAGCTCAAGCCCGAGCGCGGAGCGAGCCAATTGAGAAAAATGCCGCCTGCGATCCGGCTCCAGATCCCCATCATTTGCTCGTAGGCAGCCCCGTCGTCGAAGCGGATTTCCCGCTCGGCCATCAATGATCTCCTTCGAATTGTCGTATCCCTGGATGACTGCCGCTTGGTCGCATCCTAACAGGGGTCCGCGGTCCGATACTGAAAAAAGCGTGCGTAGGAGAGACTTTGGGCGCAACGTCAGCTAACGCACCGCGAAGAGAACCAGCCATGACCCCAATGACGCACCGTGTATTTGTCTACGGCACCCTCAAACGAGGTTACTCAAACCATCCGATGCTTGCGACCGTCAGGGAGTTCTTCGATGACGTTGCCACGATCAGCACCTACCGAATGCTTACGATGCTTCACCCTTCCGGCATGTTTCCCGTGATCCTTGATGATCCGAACGGCCAGCCGGTCTGCGGCGAAATCTACCATGTCGATGACGAAACCCTTGCCCGGCTCGACCAACTTGAGCGCGAAGGCAGTTCTTATGACCGTAAGCTAATCGACGTCACGTTACCAATCGCCAGCGGCGAGCGCCTGCCGACCAAGGCGTTCATATACGTTGGACGCGAAGATCGCTTTGGCAAAGCATTCGCTCGCGGTCCGCTCTATGAGACCGTGAATGCGCGAGGCGAACTGGATTGGAAGGCTGGTGCATGACGAGTAGGGAATGTAGCGGTTGACCGATGGCAGCTTTTGGCACTTCTCGGCGACGTCTGCTGTCTGGGGACCAAAGGACGCACGCGGGTCGATTTCCGAAAATGACCCGTTGCGGACAGTTCAGCCTTGCGTCCGATCTGAGATATCGTGCAGCCTGTGAGGATAACTCCATCAGCCTTGTTAGAACTATAGGACATTCGCCAAATGCCAGCACCTACGCCTAACCCCCGTGGAGCAGAGTTTTGGAACAGCACCATGGGTCACGCATGGGTTTCGCAGCAAGCCGTAATCAGTGACGTCTTCACGTCCGTCACGAGCGTCAGCTTAGATGCTGCGGCAGCGAAGCTGGGCGAGCATGTGATCGATATCGGATGCGGCACCGGTGACACACTGTTGGCCTTTGCTAAAGTTGTAGGACCATCAGGCGCTGTGTTGGGCGTCGACGTCTCGGGTCCGATGCTCGACTTCGCCAAACACCGTGCTGCCGAAGCGACACTTAGCAACACAGCCTGCGCATTGGCCGACGCGACGAACTACGCCTTCGAACCGAGTTGGGCGGATCTAGTTTATTCGCGATTCGGCGTGATGTTCTTCGATGACCCTATCAGGGCCTTCACTAATATCCGTAGCGGCATGAAGGCAGGCGGTCGGCTGGTGTTCGTCTGTTTTCGGACCATGCCGGAGAGTCCGTGGTTTCGTGTGCCGATCGAGGCTGCACGGCTCCATGTGCCGCCTCAGCCGCCGGTGGACCCATTGGCACCGGGGATGTTTTCGCTGGGGCGCGAGGAGCGCCTAGGTGGCATCCTGACTGAGGCTGGGTTTCGCGAGGTGGCACTCAAGGCGACCAACGTGCCGATCCACGGCAAGGACACCACGCAAAGCATGGCATTCATCACGCAGGCTGGCCCGTTGCCTGCGCTCCTCGAAAATGCCTCGGGCGAGCAACGGATACGGGCCACAGAAGCGGTTCGCAACGCGCTCGCCGCAAATATTGGAGCAGATGGGCGCGGCCTGCATGTCGGGCTGTGGCTTGTATCGGCGTTAGCCTAGCGAAGCCAGTCCGACTCACTAGCAGCTTTGCCAAGCCCGCTCGTGGCACTAACCGGACCTCCGGGAATGTCCCTCCAATGTCTGCTTTAACGCGGCCGGGGTCTGGCTGAAGTCAGCTTTAACTCACAGCAGGGATCACCAGCCCGGGTGTGGGTCAGGAGTGCGACATCGCGCCGCGTCAGATACATCGCGGGTCGAGGTTCGGATTCGAGGCCACGTACTCGATATCGCTATAGGCAATGCCGATATCGTGCAGGTCGCGGCCGTTCAGGGCGTACAAGGCGGCCCGCACCTGCTCGCGTTTACGTCGTTCCTGAAGCGCACTCCAGCGTCGCCTTATGAAGCCGGGGACTTGCCGGGTCGACACAGAGGGCTGTCCTAATATGGTCATCGTGCTCATGGCGGTCTCTCCTCGGGTGTTGTATCGGCCCAGAGGATGCCAAGGCATGAGCTGGCGCGCTTTACTTGCTCCTTACATTTTCGTCACCGGCAGCTTAATCTTTGCCTTACCGGCGTGTTGGTGCCCCGACGTTCGGCGGCTGCTTGGGGGACGGCAGTTTGCGTTACCTCTTCGAGAACTGCGCTTTGGACACCGACCGCCGCGAGCTTCTTCGCGGCTCTGAACAGGTTGCTATCCCGCCGCAGGTCTTCGACTTGCTGGACTACCTGATCCGCAACAGGGAGCGTGTCGTCAGCAAGGATGACCTGATCGAGGCCATCTGGAACGGGCGTATTGTCTCCGAAACGGCACTCACGACCCGCCTGAATGGCGCGCGAAATGCAATCGGCGATTCCGGTGAGGAACAGCGCCTGATCAAGACACTGCCGCGCAAAGGTTTCCGGTTCGTTGGCACAGTGCAGGAAGTGCAGAAGCCCGGAGGCCCGGAAGTCGCCGAACACCCCCAAGAATCGCCCAAACCCGCTCTTGCGCTTCCCGATAAACCCTCCATTGCCGTGCTACCGTTTGAGAACATGAGCGGCGATGTGGAACAGGAATATTTCGCGGACGGCATAGTCGACGATATCACCACAGCCCTCTCGCGGTTTCGGTTGCTGTTCGTCATCGCGCGTCATTCGAGCTTCACCTACAAGGGCCAGGCGGTCGACATCAAACAGGTCGGGCGCGAGCTTGGTGTCCGCTACGTGTTAGAGGGTAGCGTGCGCAAGGCCACGGGAAAAATTCGCATCGCCTGCCAATTGATCGATGCAACGACCGGTGCGCATGTTTGGGCAGATCGATTTGATGGCAATTTGAATACATTTTTGCCTTACAGGATGAGATAACGGTGAAAGTCGTCTCAGCCATTCAGCCGAAATTGCAGCAAGCTGAAATTGATCTGGCTGCGCGGCGTCCGAACAGCTTGAGCGCCTATGATCTGTATCTTCGGGCGACAGCTCACTATTATGCGATGAATCGTGAAGAGGTGGAGGAAGCCCTTCGGCTGCTCTATCGCGCGTTGGAGATTGATCCTCGTTACAGCCGCGCGGCCTCATTGGCCACCGTCTGTCACACCATCAACCTCATGCAAAGATGGGCTATTGATCCACAGTCGGATCTCAAGGAGGCGGCACGGCTTGCCCAGTTAGTGCTTAGTATCGACGAGCATGACTCAGATACGCTGGCCTGCGTTGGACTCGCAAAAGCTTACGTGTCAGGTGATTTCGACACTGCGATAGAGATGGTCGATCGAGCCGTAGCTCTTAATGTTAACTCAGCCACGGCGTGGGGTTTTAGAGGCGTGACCTGCGTATATGTAGGACAGGCTCAAGAGGCGGTATGTAGTTTTGAACGCAGCATACGGCTGAATCCGCTCGATCCAACGCTTTTCGTAACCTATTCAATGCTAGGTGTTGCGTTCATCGATCTTCGCCGCTTCGATGAGGCGGTCGCCGTGGCCATGAAAGCCCTTCGTAAGAACAAAACATTCGGGTTGGCCAATCGATGCCTCGCGGCTGCTCTAGCGCACCTTGGGCGAGATGCAGAAGCCAAGAGAATAGTGGCTCAGATACTTGAAATTGAACCCAGTTTTCGAATATCTGATCTCCTGTCTCGTAGCGGTAAATGGCCTCAGAGTTATTTCGATGGCCTACGCAGAGCAGGACTGCCAGAGTGACGCGTCGCTTGTTCGGCCGTTCCCTTCTCGTCGCACCAGCGAATGATTGAGCAGGCCGCAACCATAATGTCCGGTCTTGGCACCTTTGAGACATGCCTGCCTATCCTGAGAATGTCCGTTCACCGGGGTAGACCGGAAGTGCCGTGGTCCGGCTAAAACCGACGCGAATGACCCATCACGGACATGGGACCATTGGCTTTGACTGCATTGTTTGTGCGACATCGTAGCCAATATGAAGGTCTTTTGGATGGGCGTGGGATCCTGTAATCTTCTTTAAAGCTGTTTTTCGAGACGGGACGGGCCGACGTCTCCGTCTTCGAGACGATTGGCACCGGGAAATGCCGTCGGCGGCATCGCACGCTCAATAAAACCGACCATCTTTTTTTTGCTGGTTTATCACCGAGCATTCGCCGTGCGCATGGGCAGGCGAAATGCTTAATTTGACCGCAACGAGGGAGGGCTGCTCATGGTTGGAAAAACTCATCCCGAACCAGGCGATCCGGCGGCGGGCAATGGAATTCTAAGCCGCCGCATCTTTCTTGAAGGCGCGCTCGTTGCCGGTGCGACCAGCGCGGGCCTGTCCCGCGGATCGGCAGAACCGCTTACGGTGCAGCCATGGATGAAGGTGCCGGGTCCGGGATTTGGGGGCTACGGCCAGCCTTCACCGTTCGAGAGCAAGGTCATCAAAGTCTTTCCGCCGCCCCCCAACCCGGCCGGTGTCGGCGCGTCACGCACGCCGCTGCATATGCTCGAAGGAATGATCACGCCATCCGGGCTGCATTTCGAGCGTAGCCATTCCGGCGTCCCAGAAATCGATCCCGATCAACACCGACTGGTGATCCATGGACTTGTGAAGCGCCCGCTTGTGTTTACGGTCGAAGCGCTGTCGCGCTATCCGATGCAATCGCGCATCGCCTTCATCGAGTGTGGCGGCAACAGCCAGGCGCTCAACGCGCCTCAGGCGCAGCCGCTCAATGTGGCGGCTATTCACGGCCTGCTGGGTTGCTCGGAATGGACCGGCGTGCGGCTCTCCACGTTGCTCGATGAAGCTGGCATCGAACCTCAGGCGCGCTGGGTGATCGCCGAGGGCGCAGATGCTGCCGCCATGAGCCGCAGCATCCCACTCGCCAAGGCGATGGATGATGCGCTGCTCTGTCTCTATCAGAACGGCGAGCGAGTGCGGCCTTCGAATGGCTATCCGGTGCGGTTGCTGCTGCCTGGGTTCGAAGGCAACATGAACGTGAAGTGGCTGCGCCGGCTCAAGTTGACTGCCGACCCCGCGATGACCAAAGACGAAACATCGAAATACACGATCCTGCTCAAGGATGAAAAGGCCTGGCAGTTCGTATTCCCGATGGAAGTGAAATCCGTTATCACGCGTCCGTCGCCGGGACTCACGCTGAGGGGACCGGGATTTTACGAGATTTCCGGGCAGGCTTGGTCGGGCAACGGCAGCATCCGACAAGTCGACGTGTCGGCCGACGGCGGACGAAGCTGGGCGCCGGCTGCTTTGCAGGGCCCGATCCTGCCAAAGGCGCCGGTGCGCTTCCGCGCAGCATGGCAATGGAACGGCGGTCCCGCCGTGCTGCAGAGTCGCGCCACCGACGACACGGGCATGATGCAGCCAACGCGCGCGCAGTTCGGCGACGAGCGCGGCTTGCGTGGGGTCTACCACTACAACGCCATCGCAAGCTGGCGCATCGACGAGAAGGGGGAGGCTAGCAATGTTTACGTCTAAATCCGTTGCAGTCTGCGTATCTGTGCTGACTAGCGGATCGGCCGCTCTGGCCCAATCCCCGCAGTTCGGGCAATCGATCGAGCCCGCCGACATCGCAGCGTGGGACATCAGCATCGGACCGGATGGCGCAGGTCTGCCGCCTGGTCGTGGCACCGCCATCGAGGGAGAAGCCATCTACGTAGCGAAATGCCAGGCTTGTCACGGCGATAGGGGAATCGGGCCTAGTGTCGTGCTCGCTGGAGCGCTCGTCGGCGGCATGGGCACACTGGCACCGGACAAAACACCGATAAAGACTGTGGGAAGTTACTGGCCCTACGCAACAACACTGTTCGACTATGTACGTCGCGCAATGCCATTCCAAGAGTCGAAATCGCTTACCGCGGACGAAGTCTACGCGGTAACGGCCTATATCCTCGATCTCAACGGGATCGTCGGGTCGAACGATGTGATCGATGCGCAGTCGCTGCCCAAGGTGAGAATGCCGAACCGGGACGGGTTTATCCCGTTCCCGCGCAATCCGAAGTAGCTTCGGGGCCGGCCGTTGGTCCGCTTGGCACTTTCCGGAAGCACTGCCTGACGATGTCCGTTTAATGGGTTTGACGCAGACTTCGCACTTGTGTGAAGCGAGGTCTGAAAATGAGGGCGGGCTCAATTGGTCAGCGCAACACTCTAATCTTTTAGCAAAGATGGAGTGTGGACATGAAACAGCGACGTCGCATTTATTACTCGGCGGCCCAGCGATCAGAAATCTGGGATCGGTGGCAGGCCGGCGAGCCGATGAGTTCGATCGGACGCCGATTTGACCGGGAATCCTCGTCGGTCTTCTCAGTGATCTCGCCGACCGACGGCATCCGTCCTCCGGATCGGCGCCGTGCCAAGCAGGCGCTCAGCCTTTCTGAACGAGAGGAGATCTCTCGATGGCTCAGCATGCGCTGCTCGTTGCGGTCGATCGCGCGCCACTTGGGACGATCTGCGTCAACCATCAGCCGTGAAGTCCAGCGCAATGGTGGGGCGGATCGCTATCGGGCTGCGGGGTCCGATCGGGCCGGGTGGGATCGGGCGCGGCGCCCCAAGCTTTGCAAGCTGGCTTGCCGTCCGTTCCTGAGGCGGACAGTATCAACCTTGCTGCAGCGGCAATGGTCACCGGAGCAAATTGCCGGCTGGCTCAAGCGCACCTATCCGGGGGAACCTCAAAAGCAGGTGTCACACGAGACGATCTATCGAAGCCTGTTCATTCAGGCCCGCGGCGTGCTGAAAAAGGAGCTTCTTGAGCACCTGAGGGCAAGGCGCACGGTCCGCCGATCCAGACATGCCAGCATGAAACGAAACGGGCTCGGGCAGATCAAGAATGCCGTGTCCATCAGCGAGAGGCCGGCATCTGTTGAAGATCGCGCCGTGCCGGGCCACTGGGAGGGCGACCTGATCGGCGGGTCCAGGAATAGCTATGTCGCAACGCTTGTCGAGCGTCATTCGCGCTACGTGATGCTGGTCAAGGTCGCGAACAAGGATACTGAAAGCGTCGTCTCGGCGCTGATCAAACAATCGCAGAGACTGCCCAGTGAACTCTACCGGTCGCTGACTTGGGACAGAGGTAAAGAGCTTGCTGATCACCAACGCCTGACACTGGCCACCGAGGTCGAGGTCTATTTTTGTGACCCTCGGTCTCCCTGGCAGCGCGGCTCAAACGAAAACACCAACAGATTGCTGCGCCAGTATCTTCCGCGTGGCACCGATCTGTCCTTGCACAGCCAGGCTAGGCTCAGTGCCATCGCAAGGCAACTCAATGAAAGGCCGAGAAAGACCTTGCTCTATCAGACGCCGGCTGAGAAGTTCGCAGAATGTGTTGCAGCGATCGGTTGAACTCGCCGCCTAAAATGGCCGTTTCGGTTTTTTGCGGAACGGGTCGGCGGCTTCATCGTGGCCGCTACGGCTGCTGAAGAACATCAGGGCCATGAGGCCGCACCCGATCACGATGGAAAGGACCGTTCCGAGGCCCATGGCGATCCAACCATGTTTGCTCATCTCAACGTCACCACTGGAGTTCCATGCGGCCACAAACCAAATTGCGGTAAGGCCGAATAGGAGGAGCAGGATGGCCAGTAGAAAGATGTTGCCTTTGCCCATGTTCCGCATGATCGGCGCCTTTCGTCCTGTATCAACAGGCTGGGCAAACCATCGTTCCTGCAATTCAAATCTGCAGCGGTAGCGGCAGCTGCACTCCGATCTTGCGGCCCAAATGATCCTCGATGAAATCCTGCAGGCCATCGGAAAGCTCGCGTACCTCCGAGGCAACGCGTCGCTCGAGCTCGCGGGCGATGTCTTCGCTGGCGTCGCGCGACCAGCCCTCTGCCGGATTGAAGGCGACGACCCGCAGGATCCGGGCATACTCGCCGCGCAGCGGGTCGGCGATCAGGGTCGTATAATCGATGCCCTCGTCAGTCTCGCGGAAGGCCGCGCCGCTACTGAAATCTTCGAGAACGATGTAGAAATCCCGGTCTAACCGGTCGTTTGGAATGACCGACGGCGAACTCATACGCAACTCCACACGTCCCGACCCAAGATAGGACAGGGTCGGAGGATTTGCGAATCACTCGGACATGAAAACGGCCTCAGCTCGGGGGACGTCGCTGAGGCCGCTGCCTTTCGGGGACGTGCCGGGAGCGGCCCGGCACGCGGCTTTAATCCGGCCGCAGCGCGAAGGTTCCTATCTCGCTAGGCCAGCGCGCCCTGTAGTGTCTCAGTTTGAAATGTTCTTGATGAACCCTATCGCTGTGTCGCGATCGTGGTCCTCATCGGCTGGGCAGGCAAAGGTCGTCCGGCTGGTCCAGCGCCCGCAACCGCCGCAGAACACGGTGCCGCAGTCATTGCATCTGAAGATTTTGAAGGAACCTTCAGGAATCTTGTCACAGGCAGGACAACACTTCATTGCTCGCATACAGGCCCATTCCTTGCGAAGCTTACCGTTAGCCCCTTCTCCACCGGGCAGATGCAGCCGCTCTGGCAATCTCGGACCGCTCTTGGGGAGAAAGGAGATGGATGATTAATATGACCCATCCCAAACTGACCGCACACGTTCAGTCTACCAACGTGCCGGGATTTTGGTTCCGTGCACCTAGCGCTGAAACGGGGGTAATCCCTTAGGCGGGAACGTCGCGACCTTCCGCGCCTCTTGCCATAGCTCTATCGCGTGCCCATCCACCAATTGTTCGGCGCAGCGCTTGGCTTCCTCGTCATCGTCGCAATGGACCTCGACGCGATTCTGGACATGACCGTCATCGCCAATGACGTAGGCGTAATATCCCCAGGCAGGCTTAGCGATCACTTCAGAGGCTGAAGACCGGGAGACCTCCGCCAGTCCTGCTGCCAGCTGATCTGGAGGAGTATCATCTTGGATACGGCATCGCTGCATGGCGCTGCTCCATTTTGAGGAAGCGGGAGCGCAGGCCGGGCGATCTCATCACCGATGGAAGCCGCGGGCGTTGCGGTGACCGTTCAATTGTCAGGCCGCCGACCGCTGAATTGCGGCGCTATATTTCGTTCCTCCAGGGGAACTACTTCAGATTAATGCCAATTGGGTTAAATGAGTAGGTGACTGTCGGGCTGGCCTCAGGCGAACAACTGACCGCCGGACGGCCAACCCGCGCTGAGTACCGCCGCTGGCAACTCTGAACCTCGCACCGATCTGTCAGAGAAAACGTTCTCGCAATCGGGTACTGGCCGAAATACGCCACTCACAAAATCAAAAATAGGCCAGCGTGATTGGAACGGTTTTTGGGGCGCTGGTTTATCCGGCTGTCGATCTTGCAAACATCGACAGTATCCCCAACGGCCTCAGCGCACGCCCCCCTCGGCGCTGGGGCCATTGCTTTGGAGCTTCCAACTAACGAAAATGCCCGGCTCGAAAGCCGGGCAATTCGAGGGTCGAAGAAATCAAAGAGCCGAGTACCATCCTAGATTGGCAACTCCCTAAGGCTATTTCCCCTGACCGACATTTGTCTGTCCGCCACCGGACTCTGTAGTCAAAATTTCGGGAACAAGTGGCAATGACCATCGCCGAGCGCATGAGGCTATCTAATGCTGCCGACGGCCGAGTGATCCTCCGTTGCTATTGTGGCCCGTAGGTGAGGAAGGGGACCAGCGCAGGCGGCCCTTAATTCCGTGGCCTGCCACGCTTCGCAAATATAATCCTCCAGCATCGGCAGCGCTCCGCAGCAGCCCCGCCCTTTTCAAGGATTCAACTTCTCAGGCCCGCGCGGCATTTGATCGCGCTGCCTCCAAAGCATCATCCGCTTCAGCTTGTAGGTCGCGGTTGCTCAGGTCGCTAGCTATCGTCGTGCTCAAGCTGTCTGTCCGCGCATCGCTCGCTCGACTTCGTCTGCGAGGCGATTGAGATGCTCGTATAGACGATTGAAGACGTCGCGCTTTGCTCCATCCATCGCCAGGTCCCGGATCAGCGCCGCCTCGGCGGCATCCTTACGCAGCTTTTCAATAGACGCCTGATAATCCTTCATGACGCTACTTCGGCGGCTGAAGGCCGGGCGAGTTCGCCCATTCGGTGAGGTGCGCCGCACGATCCGCTTGTCCCGCCTTGTGAAGGAGTTCGTCTTTCTCAGCGCCAGGTGGAAGAAGGGAAGCCTTCTCTCGCGCAGCCTTGGCATATAGCGCCAGTCGTTCTGTGAGCGATAATTTATGTTCGATGCGACGCCGTCTACTCATAGCGCGCTCCTTTCCGTTTGTGGAAGGCGGGAGCGCAATCGGCGTTCTCATCACCGATGGAAGCCACGGACGTTGCGGTGATGTTCCATTGTCCGCCCGCGGACCAGCGAATGTTAGTTTTAAATTTCGTCCCTTGCTGGGAACCACTTCAAATCAGCGCCAATTAAGCCAAATGAGTAAGTGGCCTGTCTGGCTGCCCTCAGGAATTAGGACTGGCCCAAATTCAGCTCAGGGCTTAGGCAGATTCACATTTGTTCCAGAGCCTGTTCGAGGTGCCATGCTTTCCCTACCGGGGAGGCGGGTGAACCTTTTTATTTCGAATTCTTTGAAACCCGGAAAGGCCGCTGCTCGAAAGATCAGCGGCTTTCGTTATGCAAAGAGGTCGGCGCCGGCAGGCGTGAATTTCACGAATGTCCCGCTCTCGTGCAGCTGCAGCCAGCCCTTCTCGATCGCGTATTTGAGACCGGCGCTGTATTCCGCCGGCGTGGCCTTGTCGCCGAACAGGAAGGGACCGTTGATCTTTTCGATATAGATCGGGTTGTCCTGGATGGGCTCGAAGGCCTGTGCGTGCTCCACCAGGCGACGGGATGCTGTTTCCGGGTCGGAGTATAGGCTGTCGCCGGTGAATTTCATGCGGGGGCCTGTTCTTCTTCATGTGTGCCGCGTAGATGTGACGGTCCATGGTGGCGATGTCGATCGTCACGCCGCAGTAGCATGTCGACCGGCCATCGATGGACTGTGTGGGCAGTTTGAAGCCGGTTTCCCACATTTTCTGCTTCCAGTGGTTCCAGGCGCGCTGCCGCCGGTAACTGGCAAAATCCTCTTCGGTGCATCTTGGCTGTATGGGTTGCCACGCGCGATGGAACGCGAGCCGGGCGTGTTCAAAATCCACGGCCGTACCGGCGTCAACAAGCCCGCCTTGTGACGCAGGATGAAAGCCGCAGTACCAGCCCCACCGATCGGCGTTGCCCGGCACGCCGGCGCGCTTGCCGATGATATCGACCCGTACATCGCCGTAGAAGATTTGCCGGTGATCGTCGCTGCGGTCGCGATCGCGGCGGCGGGTGAGGGAAGTCATCGCCGTTTCGCCTTTGCCGGCTCCAGATCCGGCCGGGCGTAAGTGAGACCGATAATGTGCGCCCGCTGTCGGCGACCGTAATGACGGCCCTCGCTGCATGGCAGGCAATAGAGGGCGGCCTCGAGCTTCCAGTTCGGCGTTTCGGCCGGATGCGTGAGGCCGCGCAACGTCGCAGCGATTGCACTTCGCTCCAGCAAATCGTAGCCGCCATCGACGGCGTTGCCGATCGTCGGTTCGGCTTGTGGATCGCCCGGGGAGGGCATCGCCGGTCCGCCGGCCCACATGATCGCGTTCCAGGCCTCGTATTCCAGCCGGTAAGCATCGCGGATTTTGGCTTCCGCCGCACTGCGGATCAGGACCGTTTCCCGAAACTGGCTGTTGTGTAGCGCGTGCGTGGCGGATGCTTTTCGCTTGCGCATTGCGGTCGCCGCCGGAGAGCGAAATGCGCGGTGACATGTGCGCCATTTCACGCCACTCCCTATGGGGCTGCAAATGACCCCAGCCGTTGTGGCGTGAATTGTGCCTCCCCACTAGTCGGAGTGATATCCAAGCGGCGGCAGACGCTGGCTACCAACGCATCTGCACAAGGCGTGGCACGCGTCTGTATTCTCTTTCTCGGCAGGGGACGGCGATCAATGATCGTTGGCACTTTTTGGGGAACGAAATGTTAGAAGCTGATGGAAGAACGTCCGAGCGAGTCAATCGAAGATGGCGTGCTGGATAAGCTCCGGCGTCATGTCCGCATTCTGGTCGATATTGGGCGACTGGCGGGTGAGAACGCCGATTTGTATCGCTTCTTGGATCAGACCGTCGTCCAGATTGCCCGGGCGGTGGAGATCCATCATGTAAAGGTTCTGCAATATCGTCCGAGCACTTCAGATCTCCTCCTCGCCGCCGGTGTCGGATGGAAGGAAGGTGCTGTACGCTCTTCCACCTTTACGATTGATCTGCGTTCTGCGCCGGGGCGGGCATTTCAGACGGCTGAGCCGGTCAGCATCAGGGATTTCCGCGAACAAGACGAGTACATCCCGTCGGACTTCTTGAAGGAGCATGGAATCGTCTCGGTGACGAACGTGCCGGTACTGATAGATGGCGCGGCCTGGGGTGTGTTGGAGGTCGACAGTACCACGCCAAGGGACTTCACGGAGGACACGACGGATTTCCTGACCGCTGCTGCCGCTCTCATGGCAACCGTGCTCCGCCGCAATGGACGCCCGGACCGGCCGGATGAAGAGGCGCGCTTGATGGCCGCCGCCGCCGAGGCTCAAAAGCGCGAGATCTTACTTCGCGAAATGCAACATCGGGTAAAGAATAACTTCCAGCTCGTTCTGTCCTCCATTTCCATTCAGAAACGTCGATATTCCGAAGCGGCGGCTCACCGCGCGCTGGATCACGTGGCGAGCCGCATCCATGCGATCTCTCTCGCACATGATCAGCTTTCATTTCGAAACGAAGGCCAAACCGTCAGGCTTTCCTATTATATACGCGCCCTTTGCAGCGCGATCCATCAGCAGGTCGAAGAAGTCGAAGTAGATGTCGAATGCGACGAACTCGAATTGAGTATTGAGCGGGCGTTGCCGGTTGGCCTCATCTTGAATGAGAGCGTGATGAACAGTATCAAGCATGCATTCGGCCCAGAAGGTGGAAGGATACGGGTGCGCCTGGTAGGAGGTGTCGGCTATGGTGAGGCCCGTTTGACGGTATCCGACAACGGCCGCGGCATCCAGAATCCCAACAAAAACGGATCTGGCCTCAAATTAATTGCCTCGCTTGCACGACAGATCGGCGGGGCAGTTGGTCAGGAAAGCAGCGACAAGGGGACGACGACGTCGCTCACCTTTCCATTGATGACGTGATTTTTCAGCACCGAACAAACACGGTGAGACCATTCGTTAAGGCGAATTAGGACACTTCGAAACAGCTTGCACTGGGGCGATACGGAAGTGCCCGAGGAAGCTGATGCGCCCTCTGGTTGGGGGGCGCCGCGATAGAAGTCGGAGAACGTCAGTCAGCGCATTCGTTCCAGCCATCGCTTTTTGTCGTCTATGCGGAGAAGCCGGGTGCGCGGGCCGGTCGAACGGCAGCCGATCTTTGGCACTTTTCGATAAGTGCATCGTTTGAATAGGAGGAACGCTCACGACCGCATTCGTGCCTGAGCAAGTTCAGAGCATCAATTCACAACGTCGGAGGGAGAAGAACATGGCTGAGTGGACAACACGATCGGGCACAGGCCGCCACCGCCGGTGGCGAAACATTGAGGACCTTCAGCGAGCAGGCGATAGAAGCAGGTCGCGAGTTCAATGATAAGGCTGGCGCAGGGAACAAGAACCTGAAAGACGAGGCGTCGGGCCTGGCCAATGAAGCAAAGGAAATGGCTGGACAGGGGACCGAAACTATCAAGCAAGCGGTGTCGCATAAGAAAGATGCCGGCGCCGCCTACGTGGACAGCGTGGCTGAGGCGATACGTTGCGCCGGCCGGGAGTTCGACAGCGATTTTCCCATTGTCGGAAAATTTATCCGAAACGCCGCATCCCAAGTTGAAAGCGTCGCGGGCTCGATCCGCACGGGGGGCCTCAATGATCTGGTGCTCAATGGCAATCCTTTGTAAGACGGCAGCCCACGGCTAGTCTCGGAATCGCCGCTCTGGCAGGTTTTGCTTTCGTTCGCTTTTTGAATCCGCAGACGCTCCGGCAGACGTGTCGGTGCACCAAGGGACGCGGCAGGCGCAAACCTCACAAACCCGGTATCGCGATGGGTTCTCAAAGTGAGGCTCGATCGCGCACCCTGTTAATGCCGCTAGCGCATTCATTGTTCAGATGGCGCTTGATGATCCGTCCAACGCCAAGCGTTCGGTGCAGCGTGTTCCTGCGCCTGGCGTCGCTGTCGTTCCGAAAGTCGATGGGCGTAAGGCGGTCCTGAACCAATACGGGAATGAGGAACAACGCCTGCCCCAATTGCTTGTCGTGGCAGAGAAGGAGATTGCCGATGTCGATACGCCTCCCCGGTAAACTGCTCGTTATTGCCCTTCTGCTTTCGCCCATGGCTTCTTTTGCTCAAAGTGGTGGTGGCGGAGGAGGCGGCGGTGGAAGCTCAGGCGGCGGATCCGCGGGGGGCGGCGCCTCTGGCGGTGGCGCGTCCGGAGGTTCAGTGGGGACTAGTTCCGGAACCACAGCCCCTAGCGCAGGCTCCGCTGGCGCCGGCAGTTCGGCAATCAGCGGTGCGCCGAACGGGCCCGCGAACCCAGCGGGTCTCAATAATTCGTTGAACGACCCGAGCGGGGCGGCCAACGCTGGCGCACCTCGGAATGTACCGGGCACTAATGCGGTAGGGACCGCAAACTCTGGCGGCTCCCCGGGGAATGCGAGCGGGGGAAACTCTGCACCTCGCGGCTCCATCACAACTGGGACAGCAGGTAACAGAGCCGGTGGCACAAGCACTGGCCGCATTGACGGTACGGTGACCCCGGGCGGCCCTTCCACTCCCGCTGACGCGGTAATTAGCCAAGAGAACGCCAAAGTCGATGAGAAGGTGAAAAGTATCTGCAAAGGTTGCTAGAAGCTACGGCACGCTTCGGACTTGGGTGAACGAGCTCGGCTACAAGGACGCAGTGAAGCTTCTGGATGCCACGCTCAAGGAAGAAAAGGCGACCGATGTTGCCTTGAGCAGACTTGCTGAAGCGGAAGTCAATCAACACGCAGAAGCGGCGCAAGCCGCGTAGAAGAGCGTCCCGGAACAAGTGGCAATCACCTGAGTTACAATCCCGTCTAATGGGATTTAGGCATCGTGCCTTTAGGCCTCAGCGCTCTCCCCCTTATTCGCTGAGGCCGTTTTTTTGCTAAGGCCGCGAGGACCCCGAACTAGCTCGGAAAGATCAACTAAGTTGCGGTAACTTGGCTGACGCCGCTGGCAGCCGCCATTGCCGGCGGGGGGCAACCCTTGTAGCCAATCGCGCTCGGGTCGAGTATCCAGCGGCGGCGGTCGCCAGTTATGCCGTCCTAACCTGTGGGGGCGACAGGCTCCGCCGCGTTAAGCAAAGTGGAAATTGCGGTTACAAGCTGCGCCGGCGCGAATGGTTTCCTGAGCAGGACGCTGTTGGGTACGCCGTGAGATGGCCATTGATCCGCGGCAGCGCCCGTCATGTAGATGACGGGGAAGTGCGGGTCCATTTCTCTCGCCTGCTTGGCGACTTCCCAACCATCGATCCTGCCAAGCAAATTGATGTCCGTTACCAGCGCGCGATACGGCAACTTCCTGCCCTTCAGCAAGGTAACGGCTTCCTCGCCAGATGCTGCCAAAGCAGGTTCGTAGCCTCCTTCACAAAGTGCGTCGTCCAGGATCGCTTGAACTTCTGGATCATCTTCGATGACAAGGACCAATACAGTTTGCACTCGATTTTCCTTGTCTTTGAAAGGAGTACCACGCGGTGGTACCGGACTGGTTCCACCTCTATGTATCAAAGTGGACCGAGAACCACTTTTCCGCTCCTTTCCGGCGGAAAGCAATTGCCCACTTGAGCTAGGCGAGCCATGCGCAGAAAAGCCAAGGTAAGCGCTTAGACGGCCTTAATTCCTTTGCTTCATCTTCGGGAAAAAATGGCAATGGGCTGCCCGGAGAGTGGAATGGGAACACCGAAGGAGAGCGAACGTCGGGTGAAGTTCGAGCACGGTCTGAACGCGCACATGATGGCCATTGACGGCACCTGGCGCCGGGACTGCGTGATCAATGATATATCCGACGGAGACGCGACATTGACGGTGAATGTTTCGATTGAAGGCTTACAGCTGAAGGAGTTTTTCCTTCTGCTTTCTTCCACCGGTCTCGCTTATCGGCGCTGCTCGCTCAAATGGGTAAATGGAGACCAGATGGGCGTCTCGTTCCATCGACAGAAGGGCAAAAAGGCTAACCGATCTTCGAAAGATCCTAAGTTTGTTGAATAACACATTAGATCAGTTTGACGTCTAGCAATCCGTTATTTTGTGCTTGTTGCTGGCCAATGAAAAAGGCCACAGCGTCGCGAGCTGTGGCCTTGCCGGGAAAATTGAATGTCAGTGCAATGCAGACTCCCAGTCCCGATAGCGCCGAAGCTGCCGCAAGACTATCGATCGCGGAAGTTACATTTAGCGTTCCAAGAAGCGGAACATCCTGCATGTTGCAAGGGGAGACAGTTTATCGAACCGGTGGTCCGTATGCAGGATAAGTAGGCATGCAAGAAAAGCGAGTCGACTGTGCCGGCTATGTCGGTAGGGTGTCAGCAGCCTCACTCGGGCTAAAGAAGCAATGATACCCCGACTTAGCCCCGCCCTAACCGGCGGGGTTTTTCGTCTGCGTGCCAAGCGTTGGATGAAAAAAAGGGCCAACCTGACGGCTGACCCTTTTAATCTTCATCTTAGTAAGCCGTCAGTAACGAGAAGCCGCCGCGTTGCCCCAACCGAACCGGTAGTTCAGGCCGGCCTTGATCGTATGCTCGTCGTTGCGAAATCCGACAGCGGTGACAACGCCAGCAGCGCTGGTAAAGAGAGCGTTCCGGGTACCGAAATCGTAGTACTGGTATTCGATTTTGCCCGACCAATTCTGAGTGAACAGGTATTCGAGACCGCCGCCGACGGTGTAGCCGTCGCGACCGCCGCCGCCGTTTGAAAAGGTGCCGCCGCCAAAACCGTTGGTGAGGCGGGAGTCAGCCCAGGCATAACCGCCTTTGACGTACACCAGCGCCGGACCCCACGTGTAGCCAAGGCGGCCGGTGACCGAACCTAGTCCGCGGTTGACGAAGGGATTGTTGTTCGTGTCGAGGAAGCTGTAGTTCGCTTCAAGGCCGAGTACCCAGTTCGGTGAGAACTGGTGATCGTAACCAGCCTGCACGCCGCCCATGAACACACCGTCGTTGCCGTTGGTGCCGGTGAAGCCGGGGGCAAGAATGTTGTTGTCGCCACCGAATGCCCCGCCGACGTGACCACCGATGTAAAAGCCAGTCCAGTTGTAAATCGGGGAGGCCATCATTGGGGCTTTAGTGTAGGGACGGGCGGCCATGTCAGCTGCCGATGCTGTACCTGCCAAGGCGGCAAAGGCGACAGTAGCAAGGAGGAACTTTTTCATTTTTGTTCTTTCGGGTTTCATACTCTGTCTGTGCAGCTAGCGCGCAATGCGCAAAACTTGCTGTAGCGCGGATGACACACAGCGCGCCATAAAGATCGAATCAGTGCCAGGCCCGGTCGGAACTTTAACGGCGCGGGCGACAATCTAAAATCTAAGCGGTTATCCGCTCACTGTCGCCACGTCTTCCTGTTGGAAAAGCCGATGGCATCCTTCGCCCGCGCCATCGCCGGGTGTTCTGGGTTCTTCATCTTGATCCAGTCTACCCACCGCCGTTATTACCGCACGGGTTCATAGATCTTCCCTTAGGCCCTTAAAGAAGGGGTGCCTTACCTTACCCTCCGCGGACTTCGCCCGATACTCGATCTCGGCGAGCAGTTCCGGTTCTACCCAAATCCCCCGGTGCGCTATCCGTCTCGCGTACGGTTGGGTTTTTCGGATCAAGGCGTCAATCGTTTGCGGAGTTCCGAAACTGACGTCCTGTCGAAGCCATGATCGACTTTTCCGGCGTAGACCAAGTCGTTACCCTTGCGGCGGCCAAGGTAGATCCCGTCCCAATCCTTGCCGTCGAGCGCAAACCCGGCGATCGTCAGCGTCTCGCGCTGGGCGCAGGCCTTCTTGACCCAGTTGTTGCCCCGGCGTGACGCATAGACGCTGTCGCGCACCTTTGAGACCACGCCTTCCATCCCGACTTTGCAGGCGTGCTTGTAGATCTCGCGGCCGTCGGCCTCGAAGCTTTCGCTGAACTGGATGTCGGTCGCGGCGATCAGCTTTTTAAGGTGAGTTTTGCGCTCCATCAGCGGCAGCTTTCGCAGGTCGTAACCGTTGAGATAGACCAGGTCGAAGGCGACCAGCACGATGCGGGTCGATTTGCCCTTCAGTTCGTTCTGCAGAACGGAAAAATCCGTGGTGCCGTCGGCGGCCGGCACCACGACCTCCCCGTCGATGATCGCGGATCCGGCGCTGATGTGCCAGGCGTCGTCGGCGATCTTCCTGAAGCGGTTGGTCCAGTCATTGCCGCGGCGGGTGTAGACTTTAATCGCTTCGTTGGCGAGGTGAACCTGAACGCGATAGCCGTCGAACTTGATCTCGTGAATCCATCGCTCGCCGTTGGGCACGACGCCAATCGAGGTTGCAAGCGCGGGCTCGATGAATCCGGGGAACGGCGCCTTGACGCCGGTCGCCGCCGGTTTCTTCCGCTGAAAGGCCACAACGCAACTCCGCTACGGAACCGGGATTCAAGCGAAACGCTGCTGATTCGTTCCCCACACTGGAACGGGATGCCGGCTAAGCGATTAAATTAGCAGGAGGAACCATGAGCAAAGAAACCCCGAAAGACGACCCTCGCCAACGCACCGATCAAGGCTCGCACGCACAGACGGACAAGCCATGGAAGGGCAACCCGGAGAAAGAGCAGCGCAACGACGGAGCCAAGATCGACCTTGAGAAATGGCAAAAGTCCGGAACACATTAGGAGCTGACAAAAATGGGATTGGCGTCTTACGAAATCGTTGGCGACGCGGGGGAGTGGCGAGTGAGCCATGACGGCAAGGCAGAGAATGTCTATCAAACCAAGGAATCGGCATTCGAGGCCGCGGTTGCCGCAGCTTCATTGGCGCTCCGGCAGGGTCATGAGGTGATCGTCAAAGCTCCCGGCCACGGGACGGCTACGGGTGCGGCAAACCCGGGGTGAAGCTCGCAACGCTCCGAGCGTGCTAGCGCGTCAGGGTGACGAAGTGGTCGCCCGTGAAGAAACGCTTTGGAACGTAAACGGCGGCTAATGCCGGTCAGCCATGGGTCGGTGGACCAGCGTTCAGAGAATCCCTGAGGGCTTGAGCGGCCGAGAATGCCAGCTTCACAAGCTCCTCGCCCTTAAGCTTGGCTGGTCGCTTTAATAGTCGGTCCCACACCATCCAATTTGTGCCGCTGCCGTCTTGCCTAACAAGGAAGCGGGGTAGTGAGGATTCAACCATGACAGCCTTCCGTGGCAAGGCGCGGCCCACCGGCGTCATCCGGCCGCCCAATCAATCGCCACAGGAAGAATTGGTTCCTAGCCGAATAGGTCCGCACCGGCCGGCGTGAACTTTACGAAAGTGCCGCTTTCGTGCAGCAACAGCCATCCGCGCGCGATAGCTAGATCAAGGCCGGCCTTGTATTCGGCCGGGCTGGCGCGCTCCTGGTACAGCATCGGCGCGTTTATCTTCTCGATGTAAATCTTTCCGTCTACCGGCTCGGTCGCGTTGGCGATCTCCAGCAGCTTGCGCGCGGCGGCTTCCGGATCGGAGTAGGGTCGATCAGCGCTGAACTTCATGCGTGCTGCGAATCCCTATGTGCATCCTGAACGTGACGATCGGTTACCGCCATATCGATCGCGGCGCCACAGAAACAGCGTGCCTGTCCACTGGTCGATTGCGTCGGCAACGGTAGGCCGGCTTCCTGCATCATGTATTTCCATGCGGTCCATGCTCGCTGGCGACGATGTTCGATAAAGTCGGCCTCGGTGCATCGCGGGAGATAGTCTTTCCACGCTTTTTCGAAGCCAGCCCGTGCCTCATCGAAGGTTGCAACGTAGCCCGAGCGAGACCGTCCGCGGTGTGACACCGGATAGAAGCCGCAATCCCAGCGCCATTGCCTGGCGTGCGTCGGCAAGCCCGATTGGACCCCGAGCCGACTTGAACGTCACCGTAGTAGACGTGCCAAGTGTCGGAGCGTTAGGGGTGAGGGCGGCGGGTGAGGGCGGGCATCCGCTATTGAAGCCCGGCGCAGCACCTAACGGCAAATTATCAATCCGTCGGGGCCTGGATGTCGTTGACCTACAGCTTGTCGTGGGTGGGGGTCAGCCGCCAAAAGCGGTACGTATAGCAAGTGTGATCATCCAGGCTAACAAGCCGGCTATCGTCGCGATCATGATGTCATTTTCCCGAAAGGGGCCCACGATCATGCCCTCATGCGCGGCAAGACAAGGTTCAGTTTCTTCGCCTTGGCTTGGACGCCCATAAAAGATCTGCCAAGCTGTTTGCCGATGCTGCGGGCGTCCTTTCCGGCCTGAGCCATTGACCGCAGCGCGGCCAGCTCGGCTTCCGTCCAGCGGCGCGTTTTGTATGGCGCCCGCTGCGTTATCATTTGCCCTTACCTGCCATCGAAATCAGGATGGCCAGTTGATGGGCGAGTGCTGCATTCGCCGCTTGATCATTTCTTGACGTAGCTTATCCGCCCGTTCCCGGACGCTCGGGCTAGCCGTGAAATGCTCTTTATGCTTTCGATCGGCGTCGGCTTGTTCGCGTATGCTCTCGTAATAACGTGCGATGCTAGCGTCAGACATTCTCTCGAAACTCATAATCAAGAACCTGCTTTAAGTGGGCGGCCGCCGATCGTCACGGGTAAGCGGCTGGGCAGTAGAGTTTACCACTTTCTCCCGATGTGTGAAATGCCACACAGGGTAACAGCCGACGTGATTATCTTAGCGGCAGGGGCGGCAATTTTGATCGTGCTGGCCTAGGGCTTGGCAATCGCGCCCACTTTTCCGGTTAGGCGAGTAGCTTTGCATCGGGCGCTTCACTGCAGAGACTTCGGGTCCCACTGAAAGATAACCTCGCAAACTGGGCCCTTAGCGGTTCGCACTATTATCGACAAATGTGCGATTGTCCGCTCTAAGCGCAGATCGTCGCGCGCAATTTCAGCTAACGTTCGGGAAGCCTCTTGTCGAGCCGACCCTACATCAAGAAGGAGTTCACCCTCTTCATCGACCGTTACATCATCATCTATGACGATGTCGAAGTAGTAGCGGATCATCGCGCACTCTCCGGTTCGGCGGGAGCGCTATCGGGTCGCTTGCAATCTTACACAGCTAAAACGCGCAATGAACTAATTAAGCGCGCCGGTCCTGGCCGGTCTGTTCACTTGTGAACCCTTCGAGTTTGATTCCTTTACCCTTTTCAGCGTTCGTTGGCCCAGAGGGAGCAGCGCAGCCATCAGGAAGTTAATTGCCGACGCGGTCGATCGGACCGGGGGGCGCGCTGGCCCGCTATGAGCTGCTGCTACGCGGGTGCCGTTTGCTTGATCGCGACCCCCGGGGTGATGCCAAAGAAACGGCCCCAGCGCGGGAAGCGCGCCGGGGCCGGAAAGATGTCACGAAACGCGATTGGGGGCTGGTGGCTATAGTTGCAGGGTTAGGGGCTGTATCTGTTTATTGGATGGCCTTCGCCGACGTATTAGCCGCGGAAGGTGCACGCCAACGCGGGGCCGCCAACCCAGTGGGGGTTTTCTCCCGGTTGGAGGCTGAGGGGCATACCGGGAGCACAGAATCGATTCCTCCGGCGCCTGATTGTTCCTAGCTCCAGAAAAAGCCCCGCCTGGTGAGGGCGGGGCTAAGTCAAAGGGTCATCCTTGCGTGTGGCCCGGGGATAGGGCCATCCGGAATTGTATCAGCCTGAACGGCTCAGTCTATCGCATTAGAGGCCAGCGAGCTGATCGTAATTCAGCTTCGTTAGCCGACAGCGGAAATCACAAATGAACTCCGGCGGCGTGATCCCGCCGCGCCAGCAGCCTTGCAAGGTTAGCCTTCCTCATGGTGAGCGGTAGTTTCCGGATATCGTCACCGTCCGTCACCAGCATGTCGAAGGCGTAGAACTGCACCTCGTCATTGTGATTGCGACTGTGCAGCCCGTCAAAGTCGGAGATGCCATCCACGCCAAGCAGGACCGCTTCGCCGTCGATCACGAATGAGGTGTTCGGGATCCGGAGCGCAGCCTCTGTAATCAGCGGGTAACGGTCGCTCCAGTCGAATCCGTTCCGTGTGAACAGACGTACGCGCTTGCCCTCGCGAGGAACGATCAGCGGGTAGTTGCTTGACCTCATGGATCCAGCTTATGGAGGTCGGGACCTTGGTGGCGCGGGGCGGGATGCAGGGTTCGAACGTGGCGCTACGCATCGGCCTTCAGTGAGTCTTGGCTGGATCTCGCCCTGGCCCGTACAATCCACAGACGACCTCTAATCGCAGAGGCTGAGCGTCTCATGGCCACCGCTATCGACAGATACGATCTCCCGCTGTTTCGTAATTCAAGCAGCCGGCGATCGTCTTGCTCTGTCCAAGGCCTGTTCCTACTTCCAACCATCGCAAGTTTCGCGGCGTCACGGTGATAGAGCTATTGGCACCTTACAGAGATCGTTTCCTTCATCGTCCACTACGACAAGGCAACGAGGCGTTTCGCCGACCTCAGCGGCCATCGCACCCGCAATTTGGTGCGCTTTGGCGATTGCATCCTCGTTATCTCTACAATGGAGGCCACGCGGGTCTGGAATCCGATGTCCATTCGCTAATTCAAAATGATAGTGCGGCATTGATGGGAAATGCTGATGCCACGGTATGGTTCCCCCGGGGCGAATGCGCTTGTCTGTGCCGATGTCGCGCAGGCGTACCCAAAAAGATACGCCGCCGGGCTCGAAATACGGTGTCCCGGCGGCGCCCTGTCTCAAACTGGGCATCTAATCCCCAGCCTGCTATTCACCAGCAATCGATGTGCCAACAACTCGCCGGACGCGTGATCGACATCTGCCGCCTGTGTGCCGATTGTGCGCGCGTCAGAATTGTCACCCATTTGGGTGAAGGCGCATTTTTCCGCCAGCCTGGCCGGAACTAGAGTACATTTTAGGACTTAGGTGATTCACCTTTGGCGGGGTGAGCAATGAACTACTTTAGTAGCGATAAACTATCAGGACCGGAGACGCGCGACGAGCGCATGTGCAGGTGTGGCGCGCAGCCCAAAGTGGTCCGCAAGATGATGGACTCGACTCGTGGCTTGACGGTACGAATGTTTGAATGTCAGTGCGGCGAACGCAGCTGGACCGAACATAAAGACTAAACTATTCCGATGAAGCTCCTTACGGAATATCTCGATCGGGCCGTGGCTCTAGAGCGCCTAGCAGCGGGTGAACAAGATTCGATCTTCAAAACGCAGTTGTTAGAGCAAGCGACGGCCTATCGAAAGCTAGCAGCCAAACAGGCTAAGGATTTTGGCTTGCCAGCGCCTAGTCCGCCAACCTCGCCCACATGGTGAAGGCCCCTTCAGTTTGATGGCGGCAACTAAGGCGCATCGTCGACCCACATGAAATATTTGGGATGAGGCGTGCTCGATATCAGGTGTTTCTCACCTTCGTAGTTCCCCGTGGAAAATTTTTATCCCATCGACCTCGCAGTCGGACAAGATTTGAAAGCGCACGGTAACTTTGGTGTCGGTCATCTATCTTGGTCTCCTGGTCTGGCTCTGCTTCGATCTTCAGGGACCCTCGAGCGGTTAAGATGCTTATCTCGACTTGGCCCGAACTTCACAGCGAGGCTTTTTCTCAATCGTTGGAACCGATCGGGCGACGGCTGAATCGATTCTACGCGCCCGGTAGACTCCTCCTCAAGCCCCCAGGCGGGAGAAAACCCCACTGGTTGGCGGCCTTTCGTGCAGCGTGGCGTTCTCCGCGCCGGGGGCGTTTGCCAACTGAGTTTTTCAGAATTCAAATTCGCGATGGCGAACGCCGCGTTTTTGATGCGCAAATTATCTCTGGCTCGACCTCTTGCGAGCCGGCGACTGGGAGTTGACGCTTCTCGCCTGGCCGGAGCCTGTTCCGTTTGAGTAACTGGCGTTCATCAAATAGTCAGCGGCGCGGTCGGGTCCAACTTCAATGCTTCGAATTAGTCAGACGCCTTCGATAAAGGCGTTGCAGTCGCGCATAAATGGCTTGCGGTGTCCGGTGAAGGTCTGCCGCGATCTCGGCCGCTTCTTTCCCTTTATCCATGAAGGTGCGCATTACGACATCTTCCTGGGCTGTCCAATGTCTTCTAGTCGAAAGTGATTTCGACCGATCTAAAGATTTGAGCCGAAACTCAACGGCCGAAACGCTGCGCCGTAGCTCCGCAGCAATCTCAGAGATAAAAACCCTGTCGCGGGCCATTTCGCGAAGGCGCTCATCTTCTTGCATCGTCCAATGTCGAAAGGCGGTCTGGGTCATTGGTGACGGAAACCTATATTTTGACTGGCGTAATTTTCGCGGCTAAGCCCTTTGGCGTCATACGGTATACGGCGTCGTTGCCGTCGCCGTTGCGTTCGATCCAACCTTTTCCAAGCAGCTTCGATATCAATTTTGGACTGCCAGGCAAACTGGTCGCGCGCTGCCATGCCCCGTCGCGCAAATACTGTAGAAATTGTCGTTCACGATGTGTGATTGAAGAGTGCTCATCGAGCGCAGGCTCGAACTCGACGCCAATCCGGTTCTGCTTGATCCAGACGATCCTGCAACTCCGGACGATCCGATCTCGCTCCGTCATCAGGTGGAAGCTAGTCGGAATATGCGAGGCGTCGGGAACATCCAGCGCCGCACCGTCCTCGGACATATTCGCAATCCGACAACGTGTGCTCGATCCCGAAGACGAAATGTAGGCAATCTCGTCAACGACGGTCCGCTGCGATTTTCTGCGCTCGTCGGTCATCGATTATCGGTCAGCAGAACGATACGCCGACGCGGGTTCCTTTTCGCCAGATAACGGTGCAGGAATAGCTTTTCTTTTTTCGAACAACGATCAACGTGAACTGATTTGGAACCAAACCCTGAGAGACTGCGTCCAACGCAGCACCCGCGTCCGAAAGGTTGCGGATGACGCAGGGAACGGAAAAGTCACCGAACCTAATCAGACCGGTATCAAGAACTTTGTGGCGCGCCGTCTTGCGCGCTTCCTCATTCACTGTCGCGATAGCCGCCATTGGCGCACCTTCGAACCTGTTGATCGATAACGGTCAACCCAATCAAGTAAAGCGTCCGTAAATGGGCGTAGGGATTTGCCGAACTATCTTAAATCTTAGCTAACAGTCGGCAGGCCACTCATTGGTCTAGGGCGCATTGCTTCTACATCACCGATAGCCAAATGATGGAAATACACGCCGATCAATATCCACATGGTCCTGCAGGTATTTCTACTCGCTAATCTTCCAGCACGCCAACCCTGCGGAAATGCGCAGCTGAAAGACGCATCGATGGCAAGACCTATCCACCTAGGACGTTGCCCCAGCCGTCGAAAACAAAGTCGCGCCAAGCAACAGCCCCGTCGGGCTGGATGATCGCGTTCTCACGGTAGTCCGTTGCTTGCTCACCGGTCCAAGTTTCAATTTGGTTGATGACCCGATCATGGAGTACCGCGGGTTGGGAAGGGTCAAAGGTAGCCATCGGCCTCATTTCCGGCGGTACGTTCGACATTTCCTTTTCGTGTTTTCGGAGGATGGCGAGGCGGCCGGTCACGGCCGACCCACTGCGCCGAAGCGCCGCAGCTATGGAAAGGGTGGAGCGTCCGGCCGCGCGCAGTTCGAGCAGCCGTCGGTCGTCTGAGCGGTCCAAGGCCTGTTCCTGTTTTCCACGATAGCGTGACCTCACTTGAATTCAATGTTGAAACCTTCCGCCCGCATATTCAACAGCGCAGTTCTATCACCCGCGGTCATTGAGGCCGGCGGGGTGATGATAAAGCGTCTTCCTCGATTTCGTATGATTGAAACCCGCAGTGCTTGCAGGTCGTTGAATTCGCGCCTCATGATCAGTGAGTTGGTTGCGCGCTGTTCGATGTGCAGCTCGAGTACCCAATTCGATCCGCTCACAACAAGCCTCCGTACCTAATCCGCCGTCGGCAATCGTCGCATCGTAAATTGAATTTGCCCGTCGGGAAGCTGGCGCCATCGCTCGACGATCGTCATGTAGCCGCCGGACGGATATTCGCGAAGAAACTCGCGCGCTTTAGCGCGCGCGTCTTCGACGGGGAGGGTGAAGGTTCGGCGAAGGAAGCCGTCGGGATCCAGCCGGCGGAGATCCTGCAGCTCTCGCGACCGAGTGGCGACGTCGCGCGGTTTCATACGTCCTCCCTCAGCCCTTTGAAGAACGGGTGGCGGACCTTGCCTTCGGCAGACTTGGCGCGGTATTCGATTTCCGCCATCAGCTGTGGTTCGACCCAGATGCCCTTATGGGCGATCCTTTTGGCGTAAGGCTGGGTCTTCCGGATCAGCGGCGTGAGCGCCTGTCGCAGGCGCGCTGCCGATGCCTTATCGAAACCGTGATCGACTTTGCCGGCGTATACCAGGTCATTGCCTTTGCGGCGGCCGAGATAGATGCCGTCCCAATCGTTGCCATCGAGCGCGAAGCCGGCGATAGTCAGCGTCTCGCGCTGAGCGCATGTTTTTTTCACCCAATCGTTGCCACGACCGGAATTGTATTTGCTATCCCGCACCTTTGAGACGACGCCTTCAAGGCCGATAGAGCAGGCGTGCTTGAACACTTCTGCGCCCTCGGCCTCAAGACTTTCGGAAAACTGGATTGCGCTTCTCGCGATTAGTTTTTTTAGGTGTGATTTTCGCTCGACGAGCGGCAGTTTCCGTAGATCGTAGCCATTGAGATAAAGCAGGTCGAAAGCGACCATCACAATCCTGGTCGACTTGCCCTTGAGCTCGTTTTGCGGAACCGAAAAGTCCGTCGTTCCATCTGCAGCCGGAACGACCACCTCACCATCGATGATCGCGGAAGAAGCGCTGATCAGAAAGGCATCATGCGCGATCTTGGCGAAGCGCTTTGTCCAGTCATGACCGTTGCGAGTGAAAACCTTCGCGGCTTCATTGGCTATATGCAGCTGGACCCGATAACCGTCGAACTTGATCTCGTGAAGCCATCGTTCTCCCGCCGGTACCTTCTCGATCGATGTAGCCAGCGTCGGTTCAATGAAACCTGGGTTCTGCGCCTTGATGCCTATCGCCGCCGGTTTCTTCCGCTGGAAGGCCACAGGTCACACCAGGCGTATCGGCAGCGGCAGCTGCACGTCGCGGTAGCGTTCGAAGCGGTCGGTGAAGCCTTGCAGGAAAAACGGGATGTCGCGGTCCTGCAGATCGCAGCGCCGGCGCAGCTCATGGGCGACGTCCTCTGAAACGTCCTCCGACCAGCGCTCGGCGGTGTTGAAGGCGACGACGCGGATCGGGTTGCTGTATTGCCCGGTTAGCAGGTCCTGGATGACCGTCTCGAGGTCGGTGGTTTCCCAGTCGGTCTCGCGCCAGGCGCGGCCGATTTTGCCGAAATCATCCGCCACCAGATAGACCGTCTCATCGTTGCCATCGGGCACGATCGACGGCGTCCAATTGGACTTACGCATAAAGCAACTCCACGCAACAGAACCGGGATTCAAGCTCAAGCGGGATGATTCGTTCCGGCGGCCGTGTCGGTCAAGGGGATCCCGAACGCAACCGGCCCCACAGGCCAACAAGGAAGTAGGCCAAGAGAACCAAGAAAGCCCATCGCAGCCCCAGATATTGCGCATCAGGGCGCGCCAGGGTGGAGAAGGTGCGCTCGGCTGGGAACACGCTTTCCGCGTGGCGGCCCGACCATCGCTTGACCTGTCACCGCCCTGCGCAGCGAACACGCCAAAGTCGTTCGACAGCGGGATGCACGGCGGCTGGAAATTCGAAGGTCCGCTACCAGCTACGTGCCTATAATGGCCGTTTCGGTTTTTTTCGGAAGGGGTCGGCGGCTTCATCGTGGCCGCTACGGCTGCTGTAGAACATCAGGGCCATGAGGCCGCACCCGATCACGATGGAAAAGACTGTTCCGAGGCCCATGGCGATCCAACCATGTTTTAGCAAAATCAGGCACTGAGGGGCGGCTCCTGGCAAAGTGCTTGACCGCTTAGGGGGCCGGGAACTCGCTTCTCTTTGCGCCGTTATGCTCGGTGTCTTGGAAAGTCTTTTGCCATGGTTCGTCTGCGGTCGATTATCCTCTTGGGTGTGCTCTGCATCCTTTCGGATCAAGCATCCGCCGGTGCGCTGAAGCCGCATGAAAGTTCGGTCTCCGACTTCAGCTCGCGTCAGCGGTGCGTGTGCACCACCTCGCGCCTCTCTACCCGGGGTGTTCGCTATCGACACTATCGTATCAGAAGTGCGTACTTGATCGGTTATGATCCGCTGCCATACCGCTTCGGCTCGACATTCGTATGGGAGCGGCCGTATCGGTATTATCGGCAGTAGCCCGAGAGAAGCCCGCGGACGAGAGAATAGCTATTGGCCGCCTCCACGGGGCGTCTTGGATAAAATCGCTTCTTGCGCCTTGTGAGCCGGCAAGGCCGCTTCCGCTTCGGTAAATCTGGTCGCGTTACGCTTACGGGCCTCCCTCACCGAAGGGAACGGCGCGCCCAGCATTCGGGCTCGCGTGCGAATGGAGGCTAGCGAACAGCGAAAGATGGATGCCGCGCGCGCGGCGGAAACACCGCTAGCTACCAACGACTTCAACCGCTCGCCATCTTGAACAGTCCACCTGGTCATAGTTAGGTGTCGCGATGATACCAGTTACCTGCAGCGGGCGTAAAAGCGGCCCCAGCGAGGCGTGCGCTGAGGCCGTTAAGTACGCTGTCTAAATTCCATTAGACGGGTTTCCAACTCGGAGCAGTTGCCACTTGTTCCCGACTAATCGTGCCGGAGAACTGCCAAATTTCAAATCAGGGCGACCGATCCAGATCGGGAAAAAGCGGAACGTTCTTTTCGGCGTAACGTTGGGGATGGTCCGCACTCAAGCGGATTGGAGATTCAACGATGAATAAGCTTTTAACAATTGCGGCTGCCGCGTCGCTTTTGGCCACCGCTGCGATTGCTCAGACGACCGTGACCACAACCGGCACCGGCCACGCAGCAATTCAGATCGAGCCGCAATATCGTACCAAGATCAAGACCTACGTGACCGAGAAGAAGGTTCGGCCCATTACGACGCAAGAACGACTCGTCGTGGGCGCCACGCTTCCGACCAGCGTGGAGCTGGAAGCAGTCCCCGCGGATTGGGGGCCGTCGGTCAGTAAATACCGGTATGTCTACTCTAACGATCGGGTGATGCTGGTTGATCCGGGCACCCGCACTATCGTCCACGAAATCGACTAACGATGTGCTCAAATGATGCGGCTATCCATGCCGCATCATTTCTACATAAAGCAAAAGCCCGCAGCCGATTTGGCCGCGGGCTTATTTCTTAACAGGTAGCGCTAGTGGACAGCGCGAACCAAATAGTAGCCAACTCCACCTACAACAATCACCGCGGGAACAGCCCATAACAAAAGCACTGGCATTGTTATCTCCTCAGCTTTTCCGGCCCACGGCGAACTAACGAACGTGATTGCCACTTGTTCCCGCCTGGCCGGGGCGGTTTCTTTGGAACGCCGGCTCACTCAGAGAGTCGGTTCAAGGCTCCCGGTCTCCAAGTCCCCCCACTACCTACCGGGAGAAAACCCCAATTGGGTTGGCGGCCTTGGCGCAGCCTATCTTTCTCGCGCCGGGGCCGTTTGTTTGAATTACTTCCGCGGCCTGCCACGCTTGGCGAATGAAATGCCTTGAGCGTCAGCCGCCTTCCGCAAAAGGCCCGCCTTTTTCAAAGCTTCCGTCTTTGCCGACCCGTTCGGCATGGCCCGCGCGACTTCCAAAGCTTCATCCGCCTCTTACCCATAAGGCCAACGGCGGCATTTAACTGTTGAGGTGTCGGAAGGTCGCTATCCTGCGCGTGCCTAACCACAGCTCTACATCGTGACCATCGACGAGTAGCTTTGCACGCTCTCTGGCGGCGCCTTCGGTTTCACAGCCCAGTTCAACACGCTGCTTAATGTGACCTTCGCGATCCAGCACATAGGCGCGGTATTCTGGCATCATTCGGTGCATCCCGGCGGGTAAGCACAACACGTTTAGAGCCGGTCTAAACTGGTGTCTAGGTCGATAACTCGCCCATCCCCAAGGAACCTGGGAAGGGTTAGGCACTACGAAATCAAGAGGACGCGCGAGCTTTCCGCGGCGCAGAAAGCAGCCGAAAAGGCCCATTAACAAAAAGTGCCCGGCTCGATGGCCGGGCAGAAAAAGTCGATGAGGGCGCGATGGCCGGTCAAACCACCTCGTTAAGTATCATCCTAGATTAATAATGCCCGCAGGCTAAATTCCCGTCCCGCTGCGCGTCAATTAACAAAAAATTACAGCTAGCCATGAATCGGGAATAAGTGGCAATTATAGGTAATCCGAATTAGTTCAGAAGATTAGCCGAGCTTTGGGTAACGTCTGGGCTCCGTTGGCAAACCGCCGTTGCCGACGGTTGCAATGGGCGGTCCCAGTGCACGCCAGTCCGCTGGGACCGCCTGGACCCTTACCCTTTTGGGTTGGCCCGAAGGCTTGCATGCCGGGAAAGCATCGCGGGAAATGGCTGCAATCCGCTACTGCACTGCACGAAGTAAATAGTAGCTGACGCCACCGAGCACGAGGGCGGTAGGGATGGCCCAAAGGATGAATACGGGCATCGCTTCGTACTCCTAAATGCTTCCGGCTCGCCAGACGGAGCTTGCGAGAACGGCGAAAAACTGGGGAAGTGGTAGAGCAGCCGGGTTATAGCGAGCTGGCGATAGTCTTGGCTGGTACTTTGAGATTGACGAGCTGCTTAGTTGATTTGAACTCAATGAAAAGGTGCGAGGCGACCAGCAGAACGGCAGCAAATGCCACGACCAAACCAGCGGTCGCTAATTCTTCAACTTGATTCATTTTACCACCCCTCTTTGTTAGTGTGCAAACGCCCAACAAAAGGCGGAGTTCCGCAAGAGGCGGGAAAAAGTGGCAATACGCGGCGGGCCGCTAAGACGGCCGTCGCGCTTGCGCAGCGGAAAAATCATTTCCGGAACGCTGTTAGGACCGGACCCGGCCATTTCAGGGATCGGATTGAATGCTTAACGACGCGGACGGACATGGCGCAGCCGGTGACGGCGCGCGCGGAGCGGTTGAAGATGCGGATGCGGTCTTTTCCAAGCTCAAGCGGTGGGTAAAGACCGATCGCAACAGCAAGGGGCAAGTCAACTGGCGCCGCGAGGCCCGCGAAGATTCGACTTTGAGGCCGGCGAACAGCTCAACGGCGGCGCTCCCTGTCGCGCTCTTCAGCGTCGGGTTTCACGGCATACGCTAGTTCGACCACCACAACGCCGAAAATGGTCAACCTTCGGATCGCCCTCCGGCGAACGCCATGATGGGTGCGCCCCGCGGGGTGTCGTTGTTTACGTTGCTGCCGAGCCTCTCAGGCGCTGTCGTGCGTTTACGGTTACATCGGCCTTTGCGCAGACAGCGACCGAGTTTTACGTGGTGAGGGATGCGAGCACCAAGAAGTGCACCATCGTCGACAAGAAGCCCACCACCACTACAACGACTGTCGTTGACAACGGCGTGTTCAAGTTCAGAACCGAAGCCGAAACTAGCATGAATACCATGAAGGTTTGTACTACGGACTGATACAAATAGTCGACAATACGCAGAGCCTCGATGGCCCAAGCTCCCCGCTTTGTCCCCCATCGATTCATCTGCATGACCCTGCCGAGGCTCCCCTCGGCAGGGTTTTCTCTTGCACGGAGTCAGCCTGAGATCGGGCAGGACCGTTGAATCAATACTCAACGTAGCGAGGACGGCTAAAAACCAAAGCTTCGCATACTCCGAAAGGGTCGGACCTCGGAAGAAATCGCCATCTTGCCGTGGTTAAAAGCAGCGAACCTTGCGAGATATTTAATATGTTTAGCTATTGGTATGGGCTGGCGCGCCGCCAGCCGTAGTGCCGTAGGGTGCTTGCTTCATCAAGACACGCTCCGCGTGCAGCGAGCAGTGTCCTCCGCCCTGTCGGCAACGTCCGCAGCTATCATTTCGTAATTGCGGGAAAAATATGCAACTTTCCGACACAATTCGAGTTGTTTTCCAACGTCGTTTTGATGGAGCTCGAGATGGGAGATGAAGTCCGCAAGGCTGCACATGCAGCTTGGACCGTCTACTTGGCTAGACACCGTGACGTTGACGCCCAGGACGGCCGGCGATGCATGCTTGAGCGCCATTTGCAAGGAAGGTCGGAGGCGAGGCACACCAACGCCGAAGAGTTGACGTGCTCTGGCCTCGCTTACCTCGAACGCTTTCCAAAGGATGAATGGTGAACCAACTTCAAAAAATGCTCAGAGGCATGACGGAAGAAACCGCAAGACCAACTTGGACGCTGCTCGCCATTTCACAGCTTCTTTCAGCGGCTATCTTGATAGGGCTCCGATCAGTTTTTGGTACTTAGGTCGATTTGGATGCGTATTGCGCAACTGGCACCTTTGGCAGAGAGCGTCCCTCCGAAGCTATACGGTGGTACGGAGAGGGTCGTTGCTTGGCTGGTAGATGAGCTCGTTGATCAAGGTCACGAGGTGACCCTCTTCGCAAGCGGCGATTCCAGGACCCGCGGAGAGCTTCACCCGGTTTGGCCACGAGCGCTGCGCCTCGGTGGCAAGAATGTGGATCCCAATTCAGCCTGCGCTGTACTGCTGGAAGCGGTTGCGAAACGAGCAGCCGACTTCGACGTGATCCACTCTCACATCGACTGGCTTGCCCTTCCATTGCTTGGCCGGCTGGGGGTGCCATTTCTCACGACCATGCACGGCCGGCTGGACCTTCCTGGACTGCCCGATGTCATCCGCGAGTTCCCTGACGCGGGCTTAATCTCGATCTCCGATCATCAACGACTGCCGCTTCCGGGAGCGAACTGGCTTGGTACGATCCAGCACGGGCTTCCTGTTAACCTGCTTCGAGCGTCATTCGAACAGGGATCCTATCTGGCATTTCTCGGGCGCTTGACGTCCGAGAAGGGGCCGGAAGACGCGATCCGCATCGCCCGCGCCGCCGGAAAGCCGTTACGCATCGCCGCCAAGATACCGCGCGCGGAGACGGTCTACTTCAAAAAGCGCATCGAACCTCACATCGATGGCAAAAACGTGCAACTCGTCGGAGAAGTTGACGAAGCCAGAAAGCAGCCATTTCTAGCCGATGCGACTGCCTTGTTGTTTCCGATCGATTGGCCGGAGCCTTTCGGCCTGGTCATGATTGAGGCGATGGCGTGCGGGACGCCCGTGATCGCCTATCGCTCAGGCTCCGTGCCTGAAGTTGTCGAAAATGGGGTGACGGGCTTTATCGTCGAGAGTGAGGAAGAGGCCGTCGCGGCGGTGAGCAAAATTGGGCTATTGGATAGAAAGGTGATCCGCCAGCGCTTTGAGGATCGGTTCTCCTCGCGCCGCATGGCAAGTGAATACGAGCGGCAGTTCCAGAAGCTGATCTCGGGAGCATCGCGCAAACGCCCGAGCGTTCTAGGAGTACGCCTGTGCCCATCATGATAGCCAAGCTCATGTCGATCGGCCTCGTTATCGCGGCTTGACTAGTTCCGCGCGAGGCGCCGAGATGACCGCGCCGGCAATCAATGCGGCCGAGCCATCGAAGAAAACCCTTTCCACCGCGAAGCCCACCCCGGCGGGCGTTAGGTTGCAAGTCCTGCTCGACCGGGCCCATTTCTCGCCCGGCGAGATCGACGGCAAGTTCGGAGAGAACGCCAAGAAGGCGTTGCGGGCCTACGCGGAAGCTAGGCAGCTGCCAAACGCCGAAAGCGCGGTGGATGACACCTGGAAGTCACTGCGGGCGGACGATCGGCCCGTGACTGCCAACTACACCATCACCGAAAAGGACGTCGCTGGCCCGTTCCTGCCCAAGCTCCCGGCTAGGCTGGAAGATATGAAGGACATTCCACTACTCAACTATACCAGTCCGCGCGAGGGGCTCGCGCAGAAGTTTCACACGAGCGAGCAGCTGCTCGTGGTGCTAGGCGTTATCGCAAGATCGCACTCGGTATTCCTCTGAGGCCAGTGCCGTTAGGATACCAGCCGCGAGGGAATAGTCGTTCCCGTTAGATATGGGCGGAGCAAAGTTGAGTGATACCTACATTCTGTTGCTGATCGGCTTTGGGGCTTTAGTGCTTCTGACCGCCTGGCTGCCGATGGTTCTGAGTGAAGCGCCTCTCTCGCTACCAATAGCTTGCGTTGGAATCGGTGCCGCTGTTTTTGCCTCTCCGTTATCTGGCTACGTTCCGCGACCTGATGTCACACTGCCGGCCGTCGAACGGCTTACGGAACTGGTGATCTTGATCTCTTTGATGGGAGCGGCTCTCAAGATCGATCGTAAGATCGGATGGCGGTCATGGATGATGACATGGCGCCTTCTGGCGATAGCTATGCCTGTTACAATTCTTGCACTCTCGTGGCTCGGCTACATGATGCTCGGCTTAGGCGCCGCAACAGCTTTGCTCCTCGGTGCTGCCCTTGCTCCCACCGATCCAGTTCTAGCCAGCGATGTGCAAGTCGGACCTCCGAAATCGGGGGAGGAAGATGACACGCGATTCGCGCTTACATCCGAAGCCGGCTTGAATGACGGACTGGCATTCCCCTTCGTAATGTGCGCCATCGCTTTGGCGCACGCCGGACGCATCCGCGAACCGTGGTTGCTCCAGTGGATCGGCATCGAAGTGGTTTGGCGTCTTGCCATCGGGGTTGGGATCGGAGTGCTGCTGGGCTATGCTTTGGGGTGGCTGGTTTTTCGAATGCCGAACCGAGCCAAACTTTCACGGACCGGAGACGGATTTGTTGCGCTTGGAATAACGGTTGCCGTTTACGGCATTGCCGAAGCACTGCACGGCTACGGCTTCGTTTCAGTGTTCGTTGCGGGTTTGGCTCTAAGGGCCGCAGAGCGCAATCATAAATATCACCAAACGCTTCATGACTTTTCCGAGCAGCTCGAGCGTCTTTTGATGATGCTCTTGCTGGTTGGTTTCGGGGGAGCCATCTCGAGTGGCGGACTTCTCAACGCGCTTACGTGGAGTTCGGTTGGCTACGCCATGCTCGCAATTTTTCTCGTGCGTCCATTAGCTGGCTGGTTGTGTTTGGCAGGAACGGCTTGTCCGCCGACCGAACGTGCTGTCATCAGCTTCTTCGGCATCCGAGGATTAGGAACTATCTACTATCTGGCATACGCTCTCCAAAAGGAGAATTTTGACAAGGTCGATGTGGTCTGGAGTACAGCGGCATTCATAATACTTATCTCGATTGTATTGCATGGCGTGACCGTGACGCCGGTGATGCGCCTGATCGATCGACGCCAACGGCGCGGTATCGCCGCGATGGAATCGAAGAAGCTTGCTAAACGACAGCGCGAGCGGAGCAGTGATTAGATTACATTTTTTGTGGAACCGATTTAAACGTTCGCCTTACTCCCCTTACGCTTCCCAACCAGCGCTTTGATGAAAAGCACGCTACTAAGCCCGGAAAAATGTCACACGCGCCTGACCCTCTGAAGGTCAAGGCCGTGCGGTGAGCAGACATACGCGACCACATCGTTCACCTCGTCGGGACGAAACCGCTGAACAGGCAGCCCGAGCGGGGAGAGCCTTTCGACGCGGCTCGGTTGCATCCCTGCTGAGCTTGTCTTTTTACCTGTTCGATCACGGTCGCCGGGTTTTCCCGTCGCCGATCATCGTCAAGCCAACAACACGCTTTGTGTTTCATTCACGTCCTGTCAATTCGGATTGGTAGTCCCAGCAGATAGACTGGAACTAAGCTCTCATAGTTCTGTTGTCGTCCCGCAACTCTGGAGGACGATTCAATGAACGGCATAATCTATATCGTGGGGCTGATCGTCGTTATCGGAGTTATTCTGTCTTTCTTTGGGCTCCGATAATCGGGCACGCGGCTTTCGACCGCTCGGATAGCCTCGAGGTGAAGATGTCGAATTTCGTGGCTTTAATCGTGGAGGATGATGCCTTCCATCGAGAGTTGCTCGCCGATCTTTTTAGGGACCATGGGCTTGAAGTAGTCGAATGCAGCACTGCCGAAGCCGCTGAACTGGTTTTAGCATCGACAGGTACCGAACTCATTGCGTTAGTGACAGACGTGAAACTCGCTGGTGATATGTCCGGCGTTCAACTGGCCGAATATGCCAAACGCAAATTTCCTCGCCTCAACGTAGTGCTGATTTCCGGGAATGATCCGCCCTACATTCCGCTCGGTACACGGTTCTTATTGAAGCCATATCCCACCCAGGATTTATTAGAGGCGGCACTCAGCTGATCCAACGCGAGCGCCGGCTCACGAACATCCCGCCAGCGAGCCTGGACGGCTCTACCGTAGTATTACGGAACATCATTCAACGACTGTTCATGATGAACCGACTAACAGCGCTAACGGGAGGCGCAGTCGGTTTAGGATGGGCATCGATGGCAACCTCACCGGACCATTTCGATCCACTCGCCATTGTCGTAGATTGGCTTGATACCTGCCGGCTCGGCGACGTCGAAGCCTTGCTCGACCTGTACGACGAGAGAGCGACGTTGGAGTGCGCGTGTGAGGGCGTGATGCATGTAGGCCGTCCGTCGATCGCGGCTTACTGGGCGCCCAAACTTGAAGGGACATCGGCAAAGGCTTTCTCGATCGACGACCTTGCGCTGACGGGAGAAGGCGCTTGCCTTGACTACCGAAGTTATGAGGGCAAGCCAGTGCGGATGCTTTTCAGGTTCACACCCTCGGGAAAGATATTACACACCGAGTGTGGCCCATTCAGTAGACGTTGCGCCGCCTGAACGTCAATCAGTGTTGACGTTCAGACCCCGGCACAGGGGCAGGCAGCGCGATTGCCGGGATCGAACGCGTCGATACCCCCGCGCAAACGACGCCCACGCGGCATTGAACACCGTGGCCTAGTTTAAAAACGTGAGACTGCTGACGCGGCTCAGCCTCTGGCTTGCGAGCGGTCGTCCGATTGGCGGAGTCGTTCGATTAGCGTTTTGAAGTGCACGGGCAACTCTCGCTCCACTGTGAATGAAGCCCGCAGTCTCTCGCCAATTTCTCGAACGATCTCGCGGCAGGAGTCAATATCAATGGAATTTTGCATAGCGGTATTCTCCAAACCTGCGCAAAAATTCCAACATCCCAATTTTCGACACCTAGGGCGGCCCGCGCAAGAAGGCGATCATCAGCCCCATTGCGACCACGCTGTATAAGCCCGTCACTGTGATGCCGAGACGCATACTGCTCATGATGCCCTTGGAAGGGAGCTTGATCGGTCTGCTGGGCATTGCACGTCCTCATGCCGTTTGCCCTACCCGAACAGATCACGTCGAAACTGGAAAATCGTTCCGCCCGAGGTGTATAAATTGAACAAGAGTTCCATTGGCTCCCCGCATCCGACCGAGAACCGGCGCAAGCGTTCGCACGTCGAAACGCACTCCGAGGACAGGGACCAGACCCGACACCACCCGTACCCTTGCACCGAGCCATCAGGCGAACAGTTAAGCGCTAGTTAGGCGCCCGCCGGCGTGAACTTTCTCGATATGTATGTGAGCTGACGCACGGTGCTCGATCGCGATTGGTCAGACAACGCGGTTTCCCGTGGATGGAGGGTTCAGCCATGACCGAATCTGCCAAGCGACGCATAACAGTTGATGTGATAATCCTAGGGGTGGGAGCGGCAATCTTGATCGTTTCCGCCTTTGTGGGCGTGCTATAACTGAAGGGGCGGCTTTTCGCGTTCTCAGGAGAACAGTTCGGCCCCGGCCGGGGTGAACTTCACGAAGGTTCCGGACTCGTGCAGCAAAAGCCAACCGCGCGATATCGCTAGATCAAGCCCGGCTTTGTATTCGGCCGGGGTGGCGCGCTCCTGGTACAGCATCGGCGCATTTATGTAGATCTTTCCGTCCACCGGCTCGATCGTGTTGGCGATATCCAGCAGCTTGCGCGCGGCCTTTTCAGGATCGGAATAGGGGCGGTCAGTGCTGAACTTCATGCGTGCTGCGAATCCATATGCGCTTCGTGAACGTGACGGTCGGTTACCGCTATATGGATCGCGGCGCCACAGAAACAGCGCGCCCGTCCACTACTCGATGGGGTCGGCAGCGGCAGGCCAGCGACATGCATGTCGTATTTCCAAGTCGTCCAGGCCAGGCGCGCTCGCGCCGGTACTCGTCGAAGTCGGCTTCCGTGCATCGCGGGAGGTGGTGCTGTCCTAATTAGGACACTCACACTTCCGAATTAGGACACAGGATGGGCCATATCGAATGGTGAGTTTCTGGGCATCGTGCCCCGCCTTGGAAGGGGGGCGATATGGAATGGGACCCCAGCCAAGCCCCGGCTGGGGCCTTTTCGTTTGGGCATCCGCAGGGGAATTAGGACTTCCTCAAATGAAAGAGGCCGCCAACTGAGAGGGCCTGATATCGGAACAATGCTGTCTACAGGAGCTTGGCAATCTGGAGGTTGCAATGCCCCGCTACTTTTTTGACGTTAAGAACGGCCACCGGCTTTTTGATGCATCAGGCTTTGTTTGCGACGACGATACCGATGCAATCATCAGGGCGACGGTGCTCGCCATAGGTGTTTCTCTCGACAAGCCCGAAGACGATCCTGAGCGCCGCATCGCTATTATCAACGATGCGGGGCGCGAGATTGGCACCGTGCCAGTATATTCCAAGCCCTCATACGAAAACCCGGCCAGATAGGCACCGCGCGGCAGCCTAAATCTTGGACCCGAGTTCGCCCTTCAACCACCGTTGGGTATCGGGGTTTTCTAAGGGGTCTGGTTGACCACAATCAATGCATTGCATCTTGCGGCCACCCATGCCCTTGACGAGCATAAGCCTCATTGGCTTGTGGCACCCCGGACAGACCGCCGGGGATGGTTGAACCTGGGACATGATGGGACGCCTTTATCAAGGCGGGAGCGCAATGCTCTCAGTCACCGGTAGAAGCCAAAGGCGGGGCGATGATCGCCGATCGTGGCATGTCCGGCAGCCGACATACTGGTCAAAACAGCTCACATCGCGAAATCGTTAACAATCAAATTAGGCCACGGCGATTTCAAAACCGGCCACTAAGGGTCGAAACAGGCCACTCGTATTAGGAACGTAACCAGCGCGGTTCTGTTGAACGTTGTTCCTCCTTCCAAAGGAACGCCTGATGGCCGACGACAACACAAGAAATCCAAATGTGAAACAGCCCGGCGAAAACCCTGAAGGTAAGTTCCATTACAACCCCGGCAACATGGCCGGGAAAAAGCCCGGCGATCCGGAAGAGACTGCCGAGAATCGTGGCGAGCTTCCGCAAAAGACAGAGAAGCAGACGAGTCCCCGAAGCGGCCCTAGTGTTCCCCTGAGGCTGGGCCGTTTCTTTGGTGGTTGAGCATTTGTAAGCACGCTACTGTCGGTGCATGGGAATTCAGCCGCCAAAAGCGGTACGTATAGCAAGTGTGATCATCCAAGCTAACAAGCCGGCTATCGTCGCGATCATGATGTCATTTTCCCGAAAGGGGCCCACGATCATGCCCTCATGCGCGGCAAGACAAGGTTCAGTTTCTTCGCCTTGGCTTGGACGCCCATAAAAGATCTGCGAAGCTCTTTGCCGATGCTGCGGGCGTCCTTTCCGGCCTGAGCCATTGACCGCAGTGCGGCCAGCTCGGCTTCCGTCCAGCGGCGCGTTTTGTATGGCGCCCGCTGCGTTATCATTTGCCCTTACCTGACATTAATCGAAATCAGGATGGCCAGTTGATGGGCGAGTACTGCATTCGCCGCTTGATCATTTCTTGACGTAGCTTATCCGCCCGTTCCCGGACGCTCGGGCTAGCCGTGAAATGATCTTTATGCTTTCGATCGGCGTCGGCTTGTTCGCGTATGCTTTCGTAATAACGTGCGATGCTAGCGTCAGAAATTCTCTCGAAACTCATAATCAAGAACCTGATTTAAGTGGCGGCCGCCGACCTCACGGGTGAGCGGCTGGCAGTAAAGTTTACCACTTTTTCCCGAGCAGGATATGCGACATCGACTCCGCCCTGCACGATATTGAGCAGATGGTTGAGGGGGCCCTCCGTTCGTCGGTGAACATGCTTCGCGCGCATGGGTGACGACCCTTTGACTGACTTAGCCCCGCCGGGTGAAGGCGGGGCTTTTTCCTTGCATTGGGAACGATCCGGCGCCGAAGGAATCGACTCTGCGCTCCCGGTATGCCCCTAAAACCTCCAACCGGGAGAAAACCCCACTGGGTTGGCGGCCGCAGCGTTGCGCATTGCGCTGGGGCCGTTTGCGCGATCGGCGGGTTTTTTCGTCGAGCTGCATCCTCAAATAGAACATTAAATCATTCTACTTAGATGATGATTTTACAACAAATTTAGAAATCAAACGTTGGATGATGTGCCCCAACCGCCGTGCGGCCGAGTGGCCGGGCCCCACTATTTCACCTACCCCAGATGGTGGTGCGCTCGGCTGCTTCGCGGTGCTAGTGACAACACCGTCGCTCATGAAAGCGAAGTCCTTTCAGACACTCATCAACGTAGGCCGCTTCGCATCGGCCCAGGGCGCGTGACTGGTTCAACCTGGCTCCAGTCCAAATAATCGTAATAGCCCGACCATCGGTGAACCTCGGCCCCGCAATTCCTGCATTGAAAAATTCTCAATTGGCTGGGCGAGCGCCGCTCTTGCGTGGCGCGGTAAATCCCACTGCATTTGGGGCAAGCAAAGATTACCGTGGTTTTAGTACCGAGCGGCATGTGTTCAATATGAACTCGGAACGCGCCGATTCCTAGGCAGGCTGCCAAGCGAGGCATAGTCCCCCAGTCGGCAGTTCTACTGATGAAGAATCGGGAAGAACCGGCAGGAATGCCTTGCGTTTTTCGAAACGCTAACCCCACTTGCCCCCG
The DNA here is from genome assembly GCF_018130185.1 of Bradyrhizobium sp. AUGA SZCCT0182. NCBI lineage: Bacteria > Pseudomonadati > Pseudomonadota > Alphaproteobacteria > Hyphomicrobiales > Nitrobacteraceae > Bradyrhizobium > Bradyrhizobium sp. AUGA SZCCT0182. The sequence goes on from NZ_JAFCLY010000052.1 coordinate 64,211, forward strand.
GAAATGGCGGGCTTTTCCTTAATTCACGTCGTCGTGATCTTCAGGCCAAGATGTCCGGAATTCGGGATGAAGCGGCACATCGATTGGCTCGGTATCGCGGGATATGGCTCGCTGGTCCTAGCC